>JBKCGY010000106.1:0-8938 GCA_046303015.1 Bacteroidota bacterium
ATATCAATTAGCTGAAATCTATTATTGATGTTATTGCCTTTAATGTAAATGCGAGAAGAAAATGGATTTGGGTAAACACTGAAATTTGTCAATAAAAAATCATCTGTTCCGGTTGTTAATTGATTTCCCCTGACACATATTGAATTGTGTTTATTTGTTTTGACGTCATATGTGGTAATGCCAAATTGTGTATATAAATACCAAGCCTTAGTGGTTTGATTGGGAAGGGTCGTGGATGACCAGTATTTTCGCGCATCGGATATAGAAAAATATATCTTGTTTAATGATGGATTTATCAGACTTTCATCGTTGATAGATCGCAGTTCTTTTATGTTAGGTAAACGCCAATCATCATAACCGCCTGCTGTAAGTGTATCTGCATAAATTAGTGCTTGCTCCCATGTAAGCGAATCGGAAAAAGGAATTTTTTGCCAGATTAAATCGGTTAGATTATCCGTAATGGTTCCGTTACCGTTATCAGAAAAATGATTAGGAATGATTTGCGGCACATTTGTTTCTCTTACAGCTCGTACATGAAACCTTTTTGTGCCACCGGCACTGAGGGTTTCTGTTTTGGGATGATTGCCTATGCCCCCTCCGGCATTGGTAGCCCAAACTTTACTGATATCATTCGCCTGTCGATTACTTGTCCACCAGTATTCTGCAGTAGTTTTGGTGAAGATAGTTATATCCAGTGCGGGATTTGCATATTGATGATTTAAAATGCTGAATGCCTCATGAGCATTTGGAAGTCTCCAGTCAGAAAATCCTCCCAATGTAAGTGTATCGCAATATTGTATTGCGTTTTCAATTGTCATTTCGCCTCCGTCTGTTTGCTGCCACATTAATCCGGTAACCTGATCAATGACAGTTCCATTATTATTGATATTGAAAAGAGGGGTAAAAAAATTAAAATCATTATCCTCCCCAAAAGTGGAGGTATAACCGGTTTTTACCCCAGTGTCCGGCAAGTGTATCATTGTTTTTATTACACTTTGTGCAAATGATATCGCATTCTGTACAATAAAAAATATAACAATGATTGTATTTTTTGTCATCTATTGTACTATTAATTTTTGGGTATACTCAATTTTTAATAACCGAACTTTTATTATATACACTCCTTTTTCAAAACCTTTTATATCAATAGAAGGCTCAAAATGATTATGCTGATAAATCAATTCGCCATTTAAATTATAGATACTAATGTTTTTAATATCATTAGCGCGTAATGTTTCATTCAATTGGATATTGATTTTTTCTGTCGCCGGATTTGGGAATATTAAAAAATTATTCTTTGGCACATTAATGTCAATAACAGATGTGGAGATATTGCATTGTGAGAAGCTGTTATATGTTGACGTAGTGCTGGTTCCGTTTCCGAAAGTATAAAATTTAAAATTATATAGTCCTGTTGTATTCCAGTAATAAACAATCGAATCAACTTGCCCATTTAATGTATAGGTTAATGTATATCCATTGTTGTTTTCATTGGGTTTACAGGATGTAATTAATGCACCTCTTAATGGCGTAAGGGCGGGCCGAACCGGTTTTGCTGATGCTTGAGGAATCAATTGGTGTGTCGCGTCTTCTGTTACTACACCAGCCATACGTCCGATCATATACGGAGCTGCCTGAGTTCCGTGATAGTGATAGACACCATTAAATAAATGACCATGATTTTCATCGAGTGATCTCATGGTGCTACCATCGGGTTCAACGCTTCCGTAAACCGCAAATCCATCGAGACCAAAGGCTATGGGGGATTTGGAATTGGTATATCCATATAAATGCAAAGGAGCAATATGATAATGATAGTCATCGGCTCTTCCACAATGTCCTCCGAAATTATCCAGTTGTCCATCCAGATACGAATCAACGCCCGTGTTGGTATGTGGATTAAAAATAGGTATTCCGTTTATGGCTAATGCAATGGCACCTCTTGTGAAATGTATACTGTCAACAGGAATAGGGCTTGAAGATAAAACCGGGTTTAATGGAATAGGCCATGCATTATTTCCGATATAGCATTGCGGTATGGGGACTTGTTGTTGCCAGCCATGATCTGAAATACCCACCATCATTTCATGAGTTGATGGTATGCCTTTTGATTCAACATAAAAATATGTGCTATTCCAAAATGTGTTTACCTGAGATTTGAAAGGTGTAAATGCAGAATCAATGAAAACAGGATTGGTGGCAGATAATGTAACATGCTGTATTTTTTTACCAAATCCAAATATGGCTGCACTCATGCCCAGCATAATTAATGGGGCGAGATAATTTCTGTTCTTTTTATTTACAAATAATAAGACATATAACGCTAAAGCAAATAGTATAGCAATTGTAACATATAGCGGATATATTTTGATGGGTTGTGTATCCGATGCCGGGTTATAACTTGATGAGGTTTGCTGCTGATTGATTTTTTTAATCCACTCATTTTTTTCTGAAACAAATTGCTGATCCTTTTTTGATAACGAACCGTATGGAAAAGAAATTATATTTCGATTCTCTTTCTCTATAAATACATCTCCATTTTTAATGAATAAAAAAGAGCCTTGGTGTGTTTTGTTTTCTTTTTCGATAAACCAATGTTTTATAGCGGGGTGTTTCTGATTTGTTTCTTCATGAATATCATGAGCATACAAGCTGGCGTCTATTAATCCAAAGAAAAGAATTAAAATATATTTTTTCATATGTATATTTTCTGATGGTTTTAATTGCCATATGTTATGCCCTTAAAATATTCATCCCAGTTGGCATCGAATTTTCGTTATGGGCATTTCATATGTGTCTATTTTTTCCAATAATCATCCCCATCTATCTCATTAAAATAATTTTCCCTGACTTTTTCCCTCCGGATGTCCCAATAATTGAATACCAATAAATTCCGCTTGCCTGTTCTGTTCCTCTGTAATCTTTCCCATCCCATAATACTTTATACTTTCCTTTAGGTATGATGCTTTCCGAAAGCAATTTTTTTACCAATCGGCCATGTTCATCATAAATCGTCAAATCAATTCTTTTCGAACTCTTTAATGAAAATTCAATTGTAGTGGCGGTAGAAAATGGGTTTGGATAAACAATTTCATTCTCATAGTTAGAGTTCCAAACAACCGGTACTCCGGTAATAATAGAATCATAACAATTTTTTGCACCAATAAAATAGGTGGCAGATACATCTTTATTGTGTCTGGTAGTTGTTTCGTTTTTCGGCAGATAGGCCCTCACATAATCTACCTGTATTCCATTTTCACTGACGGTAACTCTTAAGTGTCCGGACTGCGGTAAAATCTGACCATTCACATATCCATAAGATGCCGCATAATTAACATTAGAGAAATTAGGATGGCTGGGTTGAGGGGTTTCCTGATAAACCATACAATCTTTATCCTGTTTGCAAAACAAATGGTCATGTCCATGAAAAAATATATTGACTCTATTTTCAGTCAGCAGATCTTTGATCGGCTTGTACCAGCCGGCACGGTTAACTGAAAAGCCGGGCGTCTTGTTGAGATTATTTCCTCCCCATTCATAGAGATCTGCATATTCAATGCCTCCCCGGCCATCAGGATCTCCTCCAATGATTTGATGCGCAAACAGAAATTTATATTTAGCATTTGAACTTTCCAGTGTTTTTTTCAGCCAATTATATTGTGTTAGCCCAAGTGTCCATCTCCAGCCATTTAGTGAATCTGGTTTGGGGGATGTGTACCAGTAAGGGTCAACTACCATGAATAAAGCATCTCCCCACTGCCAGGCAAAATAATTTTCTCTTTGTCCTACATAAGGATGATTTGTTGTGTCGCCGGTATAAAAATTATTCGGAAAAGGATTTAGGAAATATTTTTTTCTTTCCAGCGTGCCCCATACTGCAATATTGTTGGGTGTGCCATTTAAATTCCAGCCGGACTCTCCCTCATGATTTCCGATTGCGATAAATAGAGGAACGGAATGGCCAATTTTTTCATAGTAAGACCTCAGTAATTGGCATCGGAATGGGATGGTATCTCGCGGTATTGTATTCGATGCGTTTTTGAGTTTATCTGTCATCAGAAAATCTCCCAGGTCAATCATAAAATCCGGGTTATCATCTAACTGATTTTGCAAACAAAGACGGTACAAGGCTGTGTCGCTTTGGCTGTCGAGATGAGGGTCGGCCTGTACTACAAAGTTAAACGAGCTTCCTGCTTTACGTTGTGTACGAAAAGTATATTCCGGCCTTGTAGTAAATGTCTCGCTTTTTGGAAGTCGATGCAATACACGGTAATAATATTTGGTATCAGTAATCAATTCATTAATCATGATTTCTGCCGGTTCGTTGGGTGTAAAGCTTTGCCAGGCAGTTTGTTTCGTGTAAAGATTTTTTTCGGTACCATATTGAACAGATACCTCTGCCGAATCAGAAAAAAATAATTGTATGGTTATGCTATTTGAAGTGGGTCTTCCCAATAACTCACTACGTTTTAAAGATTGCCCATGAAGATGTATGGCGAGAAAAAAACTGATATTAAATAGTAATAATATTGGTTTCATTAATAAAATCTGATTGAATGATTAGGGGTTATAGGAATGATTTATAATTATTTTTCTCACTACTTGTTTTTTCCCTGAATCAATATGTAAGAAATATATCCCATCAGATATATTGCGAACATTAATGATGTTTGATTGGGTATGCAATATGGGTTGTCCCATTATGTTATATAGTTTTATTTTGGCCGACTGATAACTATTGTTATTTGTGTAGTTAATAATCAATTGCGTGTTGGCGGGGTTAGGATATATTTTTAAGAAATCATCCTCTTCTAAGTCTTGAAATCCGGTAGAAAGATTGCCGACTGTATAGGAGAAAGCAACTTCTCTGTTCTTGTGTAATCCACTAATAGTATCAGCAGGCAAATAGGCCCGAACGAAATCAGTTTTGACATTAGAGGGAGAAACGGTTACACGGATATGTCCGGTTCCCTCAAGGGTATCTGAAACATATGCATCTGCATTGGCCAGCATGCCAATTGTATAGGTTGAGTCACTGGGCATAGGAACCGCCTGATAGGTAACCCCATCCATTACTTCATGGGCAAAAACATGGTCGTGCCCCTGAAAGAAAATATTTACCCCATTATCAACGAAAAGCTGATGAATCGGCTTTGCCATAGCGGGTCTTTTAAAAGGGAAGGTATAGTTTACTCCATTTTGTTCATATCCGCCCCATTCAAATAATTTGGCATTGGTAATACCGCCTCTGCCTTGTCCTCTGATATGATGTGCAAATACAAATTTGTATTTTGATGTACTTCGCTCTAAAGTGTTTTTAAGCCAGTTATATTGCGGGAGACCTAGTGTCCAGTCCCAGTTTTTGGGTTTGTCAGTGGTGTCGCACTGATCACGGTAAACATCTAACACTACAAATAAGGCATCTCCCCATGTCCAAGCATAATAATTTTCGGGGTAGCCTATTCCATAAGGTTCATTCGTAACATTACCGCTATAAAAATTATTGGGATAAGGATTAGGATAATAGAATTTTCGCCATTGGGTAGCCCATATACTTAAATTATTGGGCGCATTGAAAGAATAGTAATAATCATTTTCTCCTTCATGGTTACCAAGGCAAACATAGAATGGTATCGAGTGACATATCTTACCCAAAAAAGGCCGGTAGTCTTTATGTAAAGTATCTAATGCTCCCGAGGTAATAGAGAAAGGTCTGTGGTCGTCGCCAAAAATATCTCCTAAAGAAAGCATGAAGTCAGGATTGTCGGCGGCTTGATTGGCAAGGGTAATTTCATACATGCTTTTTATTCCTTTCTTATCGTATAAGTGTTCATCAGCTTCAATGGTGAAAGTAAATGTACTTCCGGGAGCTCTTTGGGTATGAAAGGAGTATTCCGGTGAAGTAGTATAATTGGGGATGCCTACAAGACGATATTTCATCCTGTAATAGTATCTTTTATTCGGAATCAGGTTTTTAAGTTCAATTTCATCGGGTGTGTTTTTTGAATTTGTTAATAGGTTTGTTTGGAGATTGTAATTCCCGGCTTGTGTTCCATACTCAAGATAATATTCCACATTTTGATCAAACATGATGCTGGCAGTAATGGAAGTGTCTGTAGGCCGGCCTAAAATGATAGATTGATTTTGTGCTTCAGCAGAAATCGTGAAGGAGATGAATAAAAAACTGACAATAAGTTCTTTAGAATCGAGTCAAAATTTATATAGATTTTTCACGCTAAAAACTTCTGTTTTATCTTTTTTTAAAGTAATCTTTTATTATTGAAGCTTTAGACTTGAGAACGTATGATAAGTTTAATGATATTTATTTTTATTATTATTAAATATGAGACAGCAGCATAAGTCTTTGATTAATAATTGATTAGCTGATTTTCTCAAAATGTAGCGGACATGTTAAGTGAGTCCTTGCCTTTTCAATACTTCAGTAAGTGAATTTTACTATTTCGTAATCCAATTCCAGAATTTTTTATGTAAGGCAGGGATGGCAGTACCCATCAGCGGAACTAAAATAATGGTAAAAATAAAAGTGCGCAGCAAGGGATGAAAATCTTTGATGAGGGGAAAAAGGACAGCAAACATGATATTGATGACCGGGTAAACAAAAAGCCAACTTATTAACATCAGCTTCCAGACTTTCGGTTTTTGATTCATAATGATGGGTATTGATTTTGATGGTATCTTATCCTTACAATGCCAGATAAATAAAATATCATTATCTGCTCTTATGTCTAAACACAATGTATGGCATATTCAATAGTAATCCATGAAATAATATCCTTTCTGGAAATAGAATCAGTTTATCTATCTTTAATATATTCTGTGGAATCCTAATCACAAATTATTTGAATCATGAATTTAAAGCAACTTATAGATGATGTAGAGGTGGCAAGGACAAATTTTATTAATGCCTGTTCCGGTTTATCGAGAGCGGTAGCAACATATAAAATATCAGATGATTCCTGGTCTATTACTGATGTTGCAGAACATATTGTGCGCGCAGAATGGGGCGGACTCAATGGTATCTGGTCTGCCATTGATGGATATAAACGGAATGTGCCGGTTTGGTCGGGAGATAATTATAATAAAGGATTAAGCATCGAAGTCATTGTTGAAAAAACCTGGCAGCGGCATCAGCCGGCTCCGGAGCCTGCCAGACCGCAATGGGGTGGGCCGATAGAATTCTGGCTGACTCTTCTGAAAAATGGTAAGGAGACAGTAGCCGAAACTTACAGACAAATGGAGGGGCTTAATCCCGAAGAGATCATCTATCCGCATCCGCTTTCCGGCCCTTTGAATGTATATCAACGCATGGAATTCCTTCGGTATCACATGGAAAGACATCAGCGACAAATAGAACATATCAAGCAGGAATTTAGAAAAGGGGGTTGATGTGATTTTATACAATTTGTAAAGTGGTTCTTCTTTCTTCACAGAAACGTCTCTCGAAGAGGGCGTTTCGTTAGGCAACAAGCCGCTTAAACCTTGTATTTTTGCCTCGTGAATCCTCATCTCATTGTGATTGGTGGTGGCGCTGCAGGAATATTCTGTGCGGTGAATGCAGCCCGCCTGTCTCCCGGATTGAAAGTAACTGTCATCGAAAAATCATCTATGCTCTTATCCAAAGTAAAAGTGAGCGGTGGAGGCAGATGTAATGTTACGCATCATAATTTCGATCCCGATTCCTTCAGTCAGCAATATCCAAGAGGTTCCCGTTTCATCCGAAAAGCGTTTTATCAATTCTTTGCTACTGATACAATACAATGGTTTGAAGAAAGAGGAGTGAAGCTGCATGTCGAAGCAGATGGCAGAATGTTTCCTACAACGAATATTTCGCAAACAATTATTGACTGCCTGCTCAAAGAAGCTGAAAAATATAGCGTTCAATTTTTAATGCATACAGAGGTGAAAGAGATGACGCACCATCAGCAATGGCAGCTTACACTAAAAAGTGACGAGGTGCTTCATGCAGATTTTGTTTGTATAGCTACCGGTGGTTCAAATAAAAAAGAAGGTTACGATTGGTTAGCCAATGTACAACATACCATCATAGAGCCGGTGCCCTCACTGTTTACTTTTCAATTGCCTGATCATCCCATTCGGTCATTGATGGGTGTGAGTGTGCCAAAAGTTTCAGTAAAAATACAGGGAGAGAAGTTGAAGGAGACAGGACCACTGCTTATTACGCACTGGGGATTCAGCGGTCCGGTGATACTTCGATTATCCGCATGGGGTGCCAGATTGTTGCATGATAAAAATTATCAGTTTACGATCTTGGTTAATTGGCTGGATAACCAAAAGGAGGAAGATTTAAAATTATTCATGCAGCAACAAAGAAAGGATAATGGAGCAAAGAAAATTCATACATCTTGTCCATTTACATTGCCTGCTCGCTTATGGACATATTTTTTACATACATCGGGCATTGAAGAAGATAAACGATGGGCTGATGTTTCACAAAAGCAACAGCAGACATTGATACAGCAGCTGATTTCAGGAGAATATCATGTTTCTGGTAAGACGACCTTTAAAGAGGAGTTTGTAACGGCAGGGGGTGTTGATCTGAAAGAAATTAATCCAGCCACTATGGAAAGTAAATTGCAAAAAGGACTTTACTTTGCAGGAGAAGTGATGGATATAGATGGGATAACCGGAGGGTTTAATTTTCAGCATGCGTGGAGCAGTGGGATGATTGTTGCTCAGTCGGTGGGTGACATGACAAATAAAATTAAGACTCAACCATGAAAGAAAATATGATTGCAATCATTATTTGCCGTTAATAAAATTAATTATAAATGACACGATACTATATTCACGTTCTAATTTGTAAGTCACTTATAAATTTTATTATTACTTTCTTTGTCATTGCTACAAAGAAAGTAACCAAAGAAAAATCTAGGCAAACCCGATCGCTCCGCGCGTT
>JBKCGY010000107.1:0-3711 GCA_046303015.1 Bacteroidota bacterium
AACGCGCGGAGCGATCGGGTCTGCCCGTCATGTTGAGCGTCAGCGAAACATCTTATTTTTCGAATCGTTCTCCATAAGGAGATCCTTCGCATACGCTCAGGATGACGCTCCGTTACTTTCTTTGTAGCAATGACAAAGAAAGTAACAATAAAAAAATAAATACATGATTTTCCTTCCCCAACACTCCCGCTTAGGCGGGACATGCTCTCCAGAGGGGGACACAATCCTAATCACATTACTTTATAAATAATTAATTTCAAAATTTAACCGGACCGTAGTGATTTTCGCTTTTAACTTTTTCAAACAAAAAAGCAACATGAAATTTTTAATCCTTACTATAAATCTTCTCCTTGCTAACCACCTCTACCTCCATCCCCTCTTTTAATAACTTGCTGATGGTATTATAAGGTGCCGATACCACCTCTGCCCCTGCCTTTATGCCCGATACAATTTCAATATAATCGTTATCCTGAATGCCCGTCTTCACCGTCATCTTCTTCACTTTACCATTTTCTACCACAAACAACACCTCTTCCATCTGCTCCAGGTTCACCTCCGTATCCTCCTTCGCTTTCTCCTCTTTATCTTTTTCGTTAGGCGCTTTCTCATTTTTATCTCTGGTGGTCAACGCAAGAACCGGCACCGATAACACATTCTCCTGCTTCCGTGTCATGATATCGGCACTGGCACTCATACCCGGACGAAAGGGTAATTTACCGGCACTATTACTGGCAAACAGATCCTGATAGGAAGCGGGATCCAAACGGATATACACCTTGTAATTCGTTACATCCGTTGTGCCGGCAACCGCCATCGTTTGCGCAGAGGTACTGCTGCTCGAGATCTTGGTTACCACTCCTTTAAACCTTCTTTCATTATAAGCATCCACCTCAACGATCGCACTATCACCTATCTTGACTTTGGGAATATCATTCTCTCCAACATCCACGCGAACCTCGATCTTACTCATATCTGCAACGCGTAAAATCTCGGTACCCAGACTAAAACTATTTCCCGCCACACGCTCTCCTTTTTTTACAGCAAGTAAGGAAACGATCCCATCCATGGGTGAGATAATAGTGGTACGACTCAAATTTTTATTAGCCTCAGTCAGACTCGCTCGCGCACCTTGTGCGCTCGCCTGTGTACTCTTCACCGCCTGCTTCGCAGCCTTGAGATCCGCCTGAGCAGCCAGAAACTGCGACTCAGCCTGCTCAAACTCAGCCCGCGAAATCACCTTTTCATTCAATAATTTCTTCTGCCTTTCATAATTCTGCCTAGCCAAAGAAAAACGAGCCTCAAAAGCATCGATCCCGGCCGAAGTGTTTTGTACCTGCGCCTCCTGCTGATTCACAATAGAGGCCGCCCGATCCCTTGCACTGGATAATACATCCGCAAATACCCTGGCCAGCACCTGCCCTCTACGCACACTGTCTCCCTCCTCTACATACATCTCCACCACCTCTCCACTGACATCACTGCTCACCTTACGCTCATCCTCAGGATACAACTTTCCACTCGCGCTGACAGTTTCAATGATCGTACGCAATGCAGCCTTTTCCACGGCCACCCGGGTAGAGGTATCCTTGCCAATAACCCCTGTTTTTTTCAATGTGATCAGCACCGCTATCACAACAATGAGTGAAACGCTGATCCAAATAACTTTTTTATTCATCTGAAATTTTATTTTTAAATAATAGTTCGTTAAATCATTTATATGTAAAACAATAAATGGTGTCGATTTCATTCCGAAATATTTCGGAACGAAATGCTGTCAGGTTGTCTTGGCGTCAACTTCATGTCTACAATAAACACTTGCTTTTGAGTTTTGACTTTTTACTTTTGACTTAATTCATCACAACCTCAACCCCATCCCCTTATAAAACTCCAACACCTTAATCCGAAAAACATAATCAAACTGATCAGCCGCCACCTGTATATTGGCCCGCAACAAATTGTTTTGTATGGTCAGATATTCAATCGGCTGCATCAACCCTGCATCATATCTTTTCTGCGCTAACTGGTAGGAGCGCTCCGACAACTCCTTCGTTTTTTTACTCGCGTTCAAGCGCTGCAATGCATTTACCGCCGATTGATACGCAAGATAAATATCATTCTTAAGTCGCTGATCCGACTGCTTCTTCACCCACTCCGCATTTTTAATATCGTATTGGATACGTTTAAAATTATTCCTTGCCGTACCACCATTCAAAATGGGAATAGTCAATTGCAATCCGAGATTCTGACGAAAATTATCATTCATTTGAGTACCCCATCCCGTCCACATTTCATTAAAAGATTTCTTTCCTTGCTCGATCGTAACATCAGGTTGCTGTACCGGTAAAAAAGCAACGCCTGTATTTACAATGGGGGAGAAAATGGATGGCGGCTGATACCCATTAAATTTTACACCGGTAATCTTAGTATTCGGATTTGCAAAATTGGTGCCGATGCCTCCAAACCAATTCAGGGAAGGATACAAGGCAGACTTTGCCGCCTTTAAATTATACTGTAGCGACTTGATCCTCAGATCATTTACTTTTTGCAAGGGCTGTGTCTGCAAAGCCGTCTGATACACAAACTCCGGCTGCAGATCGGCAATACTTTCAACAGGAATCATATCAACAGGTGGCACTGCTATATCAAATGGTGATGCCGCATCCAAATTCAATGTGGCTTTTAAGGTGAGGAGATTTTGCTCCGCCGTCATTATCGCACTGATATAAGCAGAACTATCTCTCGCAAACTGTGCCTCTAACTCCAACGCGTTCAACTCCGGTAAAATGCCGGCATCAACCCGCTTGCGCGTATCTGCCAGACGCGTTTGGGTCAAATCTAATTGCTTCTGTACGATCTTTACCTGTTCTTTTGCCAATAATACCTGCAAGTAGGTAGTCGCTACCGTTAGACCAATATCATTTTTGACCCTTTCCACATCCTTTTTCGCGGCTTCGGCATTATATCTCGCACTGATGACGGTCTTACGCACATTCCCCCAATTGAAAATTAGACCACTCAGATTCAGATTGTATTGTTGGAATAAAAGGGTATTACTTACAAACAGGTTGGATGTTGGATCAACCGCTCTTCCGAAATTCGTTCCCGTACTGTTGGTGATATTGATGTTCGGATACTGGGCATATTGCGATTGCTGAAGATTCAATGCGGCCACTCTTGCCTGAATATCAGATTGCTGTACAGAGATATTGTTTTCCCAGGCATACTCCACACACTTGCGCAGATCCCATATTTCCTGTGCATAAGATAACTTGACCGAAAGTAAAACGCCAGCCATTAAGACAATACTACATTTCAATACAAATTTCATAAAGCAAAAGTAATATGCACATGTTAATACTGCATAAAATTGAGGATGAGAGGTTGATATAAAGGATTAAAACGGCTATTCAGATGTCATGTACGATAAACTTTTAAAACATTGCTGTATATTTCAGTCTTAAAAAAGCAGATTGTTTCCTTGCAAAAAAGTCCCGCTTATACCAATCGCCACCTTCTGTTGCATTTACTATCTGTTTCACTGATGGTACACTACGGATTTACGGGAGATTTTCATCCCTGGCAAATGGTTACTGCAACATTTGCGGCGGTATTTCTTTTATTTCAGCCAGCCAATCTGTTCTGGCCCCTTATTGCGGTGGGAAGTACGCTTACAGATTATTTGATCAACTATCCCGAACTATCTAATCACGC
>JBKCGY010000108.1:0-2516 GCA_046303015.1 Bacteroidota bacterium
CCAGTGATTTGATCAATGGCCAAAAAGTGGCAACGCTTGAGTCAGGCAAATCTCTTTTGGTAGGTACTACACCTCCTTCCGTAAAGATTGACGGCAGCAGCAATCCTGTTTCTAATATTATTTTATCCGGAGTGAATATCATAGCTACTAATGGCGTGATTCATAAGATTGACAGAGTTTTGCAATAATGTATTTCGTTGACCGTTACTCGTTGTTCGTTTTTTGAATATTTTGATTTGTGAACAGCGGGTAACGGTTTATTTTTATTATTCTTTTATTAAGACTATGGCAACAAAAAAGAAAGCAGCAGCTCCGGTAAAAAAAGCACTAACTAAAACAAAGACTGCAAAGTCTACATTTAAAAAACATGTATGTAGTTTGAAGTCGGGTGATAAAGCACCTGTGTTTTCTGGTGTAGATCAGAATGGGAAAGGAGTGGCTTTAAAGGATTATAAAGGAAAGAAATTAGTGCTGTATTTCTATCCTAAAGATGATACACCGGGATGTACCGCCCAAGCCTGTAGCTTGCGTGATGATTACGCTTCTCTCAAAAAGAAAGGTGTTGAAATACTGGGTGTAAGTGCCGATAATGAAGCCAAGCATCAAAAATTTATTGACAAATACGAGTTGCCTTTTCGTTTGTTGGCAGACACCAATCATGAAGTGATTAAACAATACGATGTGTGGGGGAAGAAACAGTTTATGGGGCGCATATTCGATGGTTTAAATCGTACCACATTTCTGATTAATGAAAAAGGTATCATTGATCATGTTATCGAACAACCTGATACCAAAAATCATGCGGAGGAAATACAGAAGTTGTGGGGGATTTGATGCAAAGGTTGATTTGTTGATGCGTTGATGTGTGTATTTATAGGAGCGAAAGATATTTCGACCTTTTTATTGAATAAAAAAACCCCGCCTTTCGGCGGGGTCAATTTTTTCCGGTTCTGATTAGTTTTCGTTAGAACGGATTTTCAGGTTTTAAGTACCTGATGTTTCTTAGGCTCTCTTATAGGATATTTTTCTTGGTTACTTTTAGGATTTGGATTTTTTGTTGGTCTTTCTGTTGGATTTGGATTTTCTTGTTTTTTCTTTGGATTTGGATTTGATAGATCAAAAATATACCCTCAAAACTCCGAAACCTAGCTTTTTCAACCCTTATTCCAACTTCTAAGGGTTCACCTTTAGCCCAACTTAAATAAATGTATAAAAGATCGTTCTTCTACCTCGTAATACTACTGCCCCTGAGCCAGGCTATAACCCTTCTTCCCATCCCACATATTCAGTAATTCCGTAGAACAGATCTTGAAATCTTTGATTACCCGCTCTTGTAATTGAATGATATCCTTCTGTGTAACGCCTGTTTCTTTCTCTGTTTCAAAACGACAACGATATTGATTCACCAGATTGGTAAAAATGCTCCCTTTGGGCCATACCTGTGTGCCTCTGTTGGAAATGGTTATGAGTTGAAAATCATTTCCACAATGCAGTAATAGTTTCTTTGCCACTTCCTCTGGCTGTTCTTCGCTCTCTATGAACAAGTCTACACCTATGATGACTTCCTCTACCAACTCTTTCGACATGATCAATGGATTTTTTTCCGGTTTGAAATGGGTAGGGGTAGGAGGCTGATCTTCCAGTAATTCTTTTGCCTGTAAAGAAGGCTGCTTTCCGAAATTTTTAATGATCGCGTTTGCGAAATCAGTTGTGTTTAAAGAGGCCGTTTCTTTGGAGCCAAAATCTCCGGTATGTACCCCGTTTTCTAAAGTATATAGTAAAGCGTTTTCAATCAGTACCGCTTTTCTCATCATACCTAAATGTCGCAGCATGGCAAGTCCGCTCAACAATAATGCGGTTGGATTTGCCATATTTTTACCGGCAATATCAGGTGCGGTTCCATGTACGGCTTCAAAGATGCAAATATGATCTCCAATGTTGGCGCTGGGGGCAAAACCCAAACCGCCAACCAATCCGGCACAAAGATCACTTACAATATCTCCCTGGAGGTTGGTTAGTACAATAACATCAAATAAATCGGGCCGACTTACCAACTTCATACAGAGATCATCTACAATTACGTCATCTGCTTTTAAGTAAGGGTATTCTTTCGCCACTTCATAAAAAACTTCCAGAAATAATCCATCTGTAATTTTCATGATGTTGGCTTTATGACCGCAGGTAATTCTTCTGGCTCCTTTTTTCTTAGCCATTTCGAAAGCATAGCGAATGACCTGTTCGCTTCCGGGTCTGGTAATAAATCTTCTACTCAAGGCCACATCATGTGTAAGCATGTGTTCGATGCCGCCATAAGTATCTTCAATATTTTCTCGCACAATCGTCAGATCAATGGGTATGCCTGCTTTTGAAAAAACAGTATCCACGCCATGTAAGGTTTGAAAGGTTCTTTTATTGGCATAGGTGTTCCAAGTTTTTCTTGCGGTTACATTGACACTTTTTACCCCTTTTCCTTTGGGTGTTTCCATCGGCCCCTTGAATAAAATCCCTAGTTGTTC
>JBKCGY010000109.1:0-2220 GCA_046303015.1 Bacteroidota bacterium
GAACAAGTTATATCTTTCAAAACTTCAGGGTGCAAATAGTATTGATAAGCTGATGCATCTAGGCAGGATTAACGATGAAACCTTTCGGTTCAAAGACACGAAGCTCGATTCCAAAATTTACCATACCTGGAAAATGGCCGGCCTTGTTAAAATGATCGGTGACAGGAAATGGGCAAAGTTTTCATTAGTCCAGCTACTTTGGCTGATGACACTGGAATCTATGAGAAGATTTGGCTGCAGCGTCAAACTCATGAAAGCCGTTTATTATGATTTGTTCGAAAAGGCGAAAAAGGATAAGTTGGGCGAAAAAACAATTCGCGAAAATTTTGAATATTACAAGAAGTTATCAAAACAAAGACCCCTCACTAAAAATGAAGATGACATATATATATTTATAAAGGGGATGTTGAAGGATCGTCTCCTTTTGTATAGCGCCAACTCAGACGCATCGTATTTTTACCAACTCATATTTACTTGCTTATCCAGAAATATAGAAGTTGGTCTAATTATTTTTCAAGATCAGTCCTTTATTACTTATGAAGGATGGGAAGATGTAAAAAAATGCCGGGCTACACCCCATATTATAATTCCCATATATTCTTTCATCAAGGAGTTCATTGCTGACGAAGAAAAAGATCAATTTCTTCTTGATGTCGGCCTGCTATCAGAAGAAGGAAATAAGATCAGAACTCTTATAAATGACAGGAATGTCCAAAGAATTCAGATATCATCTGAAAAGGATGATGAACAGTTAGTATTTGAGTGTAATTCCTCCGGCATCATTGCAGATGCCAACGCAGTTCAAATCATGCAGATACTATCCCTGGGGAATTATTCGTCTATTGACGTATATACAAGAGACGGATACAAGTATAATTACATCGTCAACAAACCATTTAATAATAACTAAAATCAATTTTATGTATAACTGTAGTTCCTTAGTCTTAAATTTCATCAATCGATCTGAGCTCACTTCTTGTTTTGATGCACTCCATAAACAAATTCAATCTATTAGCGAGCGCTCACTTTCAGATACAGCCCAGGAAATATACCTTACCAGGAATGAGGTTGCGGAGATGTTAAAATGTGACTTATCTACTATACACAACTGGACAAAAGCAGGAACACTTAATGCTTATCAAATAGGCGGACGGGTTTACTATAAAAAAAGTGAGATAGAAGCTAGTATGATCCCCATTCACAGACTTAGAAGAAAATAAAAATACAAATATGAACCAAAAACAAGTGAAGATTCCTGCCACTCCAAAGAAATTCACGTATTTTCTTAATCGAAAATGTGATTACTGTGGTAAAGAAATAGAAGACCAGGCAAGAGCAAACAGAAAACATTGCTTGCCTTGGACAGACGAATTTGAGGTAGAGCATAGCTGTAAGAGGCTGAAACATTCCGTTAAACATGAACGTGAAAATGAACTATTACTGGAACATAACGTAAAGGCAAAGGATCATAATAAGATGATTGCGAAAATGATCGCTGATCACGGAGACCACGTTACATCCCAGATTATTGATGCATATGGCATTTGTTTAAGGGAATGCGAACTCTATTATTTTGATGGCTATCAGCTCACGTCGCATTTCATAGATTTTACTATTTATTCGAACCCCAATACTCATACACATCGAATTGTTATTACAAAACCTTAAAATATAATTATTATCGTATGACTCAGAATACAGTTGAATTAATGAATATTCTTTCCCTATGTTCAAAATCCAAGACAAATAAAGATTTGGCAAAAAAAAACGGATTCTGGCTAGTTGTAATAGGTGGTATATGCTTGTATTATTATTATCAAAATCATACTTTAAGACAACTTCAAAAAAAACATACAGGACTCTTATCCGAAATGAGCAGTCAATTATCATCTTTAAAAGAAAGTAATGGGTTACTCCAAAATCAAATTAATAAGCTTAATCAAACAAATAATAATCTTATAGCTTCATTGAAGAAGTTGGAATCTAATTCAAACAAGGAGGAATTAGATCGTAGTTAACAATCATCTATGAATACAGATTATCTATGTTGCCAGCAGTATGAATCACCGGAATTAGAAACACAGTGCCTGCATTGATAACCTGTACTTTTCGCAATGGCCTGACATTGCCCATATCTGCACTCAAGATTATCTTGTAAAGCAACAACAGAATTTTTATTTGTTGTTCTAAGTTCAGCCAGGTTATTGCCTGGTTTAATAA
>JBKCGY010000110.1:0-2179 GCA_046303015.1 Bacteroidota bacterium
TTGTTGTTGTAATGAAGTGTTACTTTCCATTGTAATTGTATGATACTTTTAAATAATTCAAAATCATGATACTTATCTGCTGAAGCAGACCACGCATTAACGCTTAGAGAACTGATAGCTTCTGCGAGCCTTCTTCTTACCAAATTTCTTACGCTCAACCCCTCTTGGATCACGCTTCAGGAATCCGGCCGATTTCAATAACGGACGATATTCCGGATTAATTTCCAACAAGGCGCGGGAAATACCTAATTTGGCAGCTTCCGCCTGACCTTTGATACCACCCCCGCCGGCTGTGATCTTCACATCAAATTTCTCGAGCGCCTCAATCTTTTTAAGAGGTGCTTCAATCTGATTTTGAAGATATACCAGCGTAAAATATTCTTTATAGTTCTTATCATTTACGGTAATGTTACCGTTTCCTTTGCTGATAAATACACGCGTAATAGCTTCTTTACGGCGACCTATTGCATTTTTTTGTTTATCCATTGAATGGGAAATTTGAAAATTTTAATAATTGAAACTTAAAGACTTAATGCTTTAGGTTGTTGTGCAACATGAGGATGTGAAGCTCCGGCATACACAAATAATTTTTTATACATCTTTCTTCCAAGTCTGTTTTTAGGAAGCATCCCTTTAACCGCACGCTCTACCACAACTTCCGGTCTGCGCTTCAGCAGATCTTTAGCAATCTCAATCTTTTGACCCCCAGGGTAACCACTGAAATTCTGATATTCCTTGTACTGAAGTTTGTTTCCGGTAAATACTACTTTATCGGCATTGATCACAATTACAAAATCTCCGCAATCCACATGAGGAGTGTAATAGGCTTTGTTTTTCCCGCGTAAAATAGCGGCAATTTTGGAACACATGCGACCTACGGTTTGATTGGTGCCGTCCACAACGTACCAGTTGCGTTGTACGGTAGCCTCGTTCGCGTGTTTGGTAGTGAAATGTAATTTGCTCATAATATTAATTTAGTGCCACGCCATCCCGTAGCAGGATCTCCTTATCGTTAAGGGGTCGCAAAGGTAGTCATTCAAGAAGCATCCTTCCAAGAAAAAAAGGAAGAATTTTTCATGAATCCTTGCAAGTAATTGATTATCAGTTAAATTTTAGCAGAAATTAAAATGAGCCGGGGCATTTATACGTACTGAAATTAAGCGTAATCCCAATATTTGCGATAATATATTGGTCTTTATTCGCTTTAAAACCTCTTTGGGCACCTTCATTACCAACAGGATTACCGGTCTCAAAACTTCGGTCCTGTAAAATAGCCGATATCGAACCGGGCTGAAAAGCATCTTGACCTGCATACGCACCCGACACATCATCAATAAAATCTGTGTTGGTAAACCGATGGGTAATTTCCATATGAAGATTCACTTTCTTATTCAAGGCCCACTTGAACCCTATACCCACAGGAAGGCATAATGCCATTGTGCCATACTCTTTTTTATCCGGAAACTTCGCCGAATTCTGCCCTTCCGTTCCAAGTTCTCTTAAAAAATATTTTTCACCCTCATAGATTGTAAATGGATTGTAGTGAAACAGGCCCAGGCCAAAGGTTAAAAAAGGGGTGAATCTTTCAGCAGGATTTTCGGGATTAAATCTGAAAAAGTTAAAGTCACCCATTAAACTGAACTCCCAAATTGAAGTTTTGAAATCCAAATTACGCCTGCGTTGAAAATCATTGTTCGCCTGCAACTTGTCACTATAGGAAAGTTGTGTATAATAGAGGGCTGTCCTGATTGCCGTATAATTATTGAATTGTTTCCGGTAAAAGATACCGATGGCAGGATGTGGTCTTTTTAAGCCCGTTGAGGTATTTAGATCTCCAAAATAATGTGCTGCGCCAGCCTGTATACCCAACTCACCGGCATGCCTAAAACTTTCATATTGGGCACTTGTAGAGAAAGAAAGGGACATAAAGCATATCAAAAAAAAGAATGATGGATATCTTACTGCCCTCACACAAATTAAACACTCCATCATATCTGGTAATTGCTTCATATAAATAAAACGCAAAGCTCTTTATTTTCTGATTCGTGGGGCAAATTTAATTTCTTCTGTCAAGCCCCCATGATAATTTATTGCGCAGGGTTTGTAAAAAATTATTTTCATTGAGACGGATGAGCTGAATGGTAAATCCCTCTTTTTTTACGGCCAGTTGCACCTGCTT
>JBKCGY010000111.1:0-14275 GCA_046303015.1 Bacteroidota bacterium
GTTCTGCCTCTGGAAGTGGTATTGTCAATTACTTCTGCCACCAGATCTTCCGTATCTCCGAAATACAATTTGTTGCCAACGCGAATCTTTCTTGCGGGATCAACGATCACATCCCAAAGGCGGTTTTGTTTGTTTAATTCACGCAACAAAAACACCTCAATTTTAGCACCGGTTTTTTCTTTACGACCATACATACGCGCAGGAAATACCTTGGTATTGTTGACAATAAACACATCCTTATCATCAAAATAATCGAGAATGTCGCGGAACATTTTATTTTCCATTTGTCCGGTCTGACGGTTCACCACCATCATACGACTGTCTTCTCTTTTTTTAGCAGGATGCTGAGCGATTAAATTAAGCGGAACGTCGAAAGTAAATTGAGAAAGTTTCATGTGAGCGTTTGATTTAATGCTTAACAGTGTACAAACGCATCGGATATCCTGAAGAAGTCAAACTCGGACTTACGGCTCCGGGCTTGTATCTGTATAAAAGCGTGCAAATGTACGGTAAATTCTAATTAATAATTAATTAATCATTGCTATCTGGTTGATTTTCCTTGAAAAGGGCTTAAATATTAAAAATATCTAATTATTGAACTAATCATTTAACACAGAGGCACGGAGAATGTCATGTTGAGCGTCAGCGAAACATCTCATTATTAGAAGCCTTCTCCATCAGGAGATCCTTCGCTCACGCTCAGGATGACGGTAACGAGAAATGTGGCGCTGGCCAGGCAGAACACGCGGAGCGATCGGGTCTGCTCGTCATGTTGAGCGTCAGCGAAACATCTTATTTTTCGAAGCGTTCTCCATAAGTAGATCCTTCGCATACGCTCAGGATGACGCTCTGTTACTTTCTTTGTAGCGATGACAAAGAAAGTAACAATTAAACTGATGAGATATTAACATTAGAAACCTTTCTGGTTAATGTGCCAGTGAGAAGATCTATTTAAATATTTAAAGTTAACAACCTCAAATTATCGCCTCCAACAACCTCTTTGTATAAGGATGATTCGGTTTCTCCCAGATCTCCTCCGGAGAACCCCTTTCTACAATAATCCCTTGTTGCATCACATAGATGCGGTTGCTGATGTATTTGATGACCGATAAATCATGAGAAATAAATAGAGAGGAGTATTTATAATCTGTTTTTAATTCGTTGAACAAATTTAGGATATGCGCCTGTATGCGTACGTCGAGTGCTGATACTGACTCATCCCAGATGATCAGATCAGGTTGCATGGCCAACGCTCTTGCTATCACTAGTCGCTGTCGCTGCCCCCCACTGAGCTGATGGGGATATCGGCTATATAAATCAGCCTGCAGTTTTACTTTTTCTAACAACTCAATCACATATTCTTTGGCTACATTCCGTTTGTAGAATCTCTTATGTGTCATGAGTGGTTCTTCGATTACTTCGCCAATCTTTATCCGTGGATTCAGCGTTGCATAAGGATCCTGAAAAACAACCTGAATTTCCTTATATCGTTCTTTGAATTGAGGATAGGTTTCCGGGTTGTATGTTTTCTGCTGAATTATAATTTCTCCCTTTGTAAAAGGGGTGAGTCCCAGCAAAGCACGACTCAAAGTAGTTTTGCCGCATCCACTTTCTCCAACCAGACCTACGGTTTCTCCTCTATAAATAGACAGACTTATTTTTTTGAGTGCTTCAAAATCGGGCGAACTTTTACCCCAAAAAGATTTTTTACCTGGATAAATAACAGAAAGATCTCTTATTTCAAGTAGGGGCTTATCTGCGGCCATTATATTTTTTGTGTTTTCAGAATGACCTATGATTTGTTCCTTAGCGTCTTCATTAAATCCATCAACCAAAATCTTTTTTCCTTTCACATAATTGGTGGCACGACATTGCATCAGAGCCTGGGTATAGGGATGTAATGGGCGGTCAAATAAATTGCTTTTGCTATTGTATTCTACGATCTTTCCTTTTTGCATTACCGCTACCTTATCTGCCATTTCTTTTACGATGCCAAGATCATGTGTGATGAATAATAATGCCATTCCTGTTTTTGCCTGAAGATCTTTTAATAATAATAAGATCTCTTTTTGTGTCGTCGTGTCTAGTGCAGTAGTCGGTTCATCTGCAATCAGTAATGCCGGCTCACAGCACATGGCCATCGCAATCATGACTCTCTGTTTCTGTCCCCCACTAAGTTGATGCGGATAACGATGTATAAGAGTGGCAGGGTCGGGGAGTTGAACTTTCTGTAACCAGGTAATGGCTTTTTTTTTGGCAGCAGAGGTACTTAATGTCTGATGCGCATGAAGTGTTTCTTTTATTTGATCTCCGATTCGCATGACAGGATTGAGTGCCGTCATGGGTTCCTGAAATATCATGCCTGCATCATGACCTCTATATGAATGGTGATTTGGTTTTGCTAATATGTCTATGGGATAGCCTTCTTTTTTTTGCAATAGAATTTTTCCGCTCTGTTGAAATATCTTTCGATCCAACAACTGCATGATCGCTCTGGCAGTGATTGATTTTCCGGATCCGGATTCTCCTACTAGCGCCAGTGTTTTACCTGCTTCTATCTGGAAGCTGACATCATCTATCAGGTAACGAAATCGATTTGCCTCTCTGATGTTGATACGCAAATTTTCAACTGATAAGACAATAGTACTCATTATTCAAAGTGAAGATGTTTGACGGTATGCCCTTTGTTGATAAGCTGCTTGAGTGAGTCGATTCCGATTTTCAAATGCGTTTCCACAAAATTTTGTGTTACTTTTTTATCGCTTTCTTCTGTTTTAACCCCCTCAGGTGTCATAGGTTGATCACTAACCAGTAATAAGGCGCCGGTGGGGATTTCATTGTAGAATCCTACTGTAAAGATCGTAGCTGTCTCCATGTCAATCGCCATCGCTCGTATTTGTTCGAGATATCTTTTGAAATCTTCATCATGCTCCCATACTCTGCGGTTGGTGGTATATACAGTACCGGTCCAGTAGTCCATATCATTATCCCTGATAGTAGTAGATACTGCTTTTTGTAAGGCAAAGGCCGGTAGGGCGGGCACTTCTGCAGGAAAATAGTCTTTAGAGGTTCCTTCTCCTCTTATCGCCGCAATGGGTAAGATCATATCACCGATCTGATTTTTCTTTTTTAATCCCCCACACTTACCCAGGAATAGCGCAGCTTTGGGATGAATGGCGCTGATGAGATCCATAACGGTTGCAGCAGTAGCACTTCCCATACCAAAGTTGATGATGGTGATTCCTTCTGCAGTAGCACACTGCATGGGTTTATCTTCTCCTTTGATGTCAACCCCGTGCCATTCCGCAAAAAGTTTTACATAATTGCTGAAATTGGTTAGTAAAATATATTTTCCAAATTCTTGGAGAGGCATACCCGTATATCGGGGGAGCCAGTTTTCAACAATCTCTTTTTTACTTTTCATACAATATTCTTTTGCTTGAATCCTAATGCTTAAGGTCAGTAAGTTATGGAAAAAAAAGCAATCAAGCGTTGGTGTACCAGTATTAGTTTGTAAAGATCATCAGGTGTGAAAATATAAGCATGCCAATAACTGCTAATTGACAACAGCATAGCATTGTAATTAATTACATAACAGAATTAGAAACATCAAAATATGTCAACATCATTATTTATTTTGCATACCACATTCATCTATTGATGTTGAATTTACAATTTCCCGAGCTGGATTTTTCTATAAGAAAAATAAATGAACAGCCGCAGATTTTTGACCCGATTAGAAAGTCTTGGGTAAAGCTTACGCCTGAAGAATGGGTGCGCCAGCATATCATTGTGATGATGATGCAAACGCTTAAGTACCCACATACATATTTCAGTATTGAAAAAGAGATTATGGTGGGAAGTCTCAAAAAAAGATTTGATTTGCTGATTTATGATGCGGCACACAATCCATGGATGTTAATTGAATGTAAGGCCTCTGCTGTTTCACTCAGCGAATCTACAGCTTCGCAACTACTCCGTTACCAGCAGGTCTTACAGGCCAGGCATCTTGTGATAACGAATGGGAAAGATGTGATGGGATGGTCTTATGTGGATCAGCAAATATCACCTATGCTCAATTGGCCGGAATGGCGATGAAAGAAATCAGGCGTTGAAGTGGTTTTTGGCTTCGCTGTTGTTTAGTAGGCTATAGCTGTTGTAAAAACGACATCACATCCACTCCGTCCGCATAATCAGTTAGAGTAGGTGACTGAGTTTGACCAAAGGGAACGCCTTGATAACCTACAATGGCCTGTATAGATGGGTTGTTTTGTAAAGATTGATAGGTCTCTGTTTCATTCTCATAATACGTATAATGTAAGGTGCCGATGGGGGAGAAGGGCTGATCTTTTTCTGTGAGCACCACCACATCATTGGTCATGTAATACATATTGTTCATAATATAGATGGCCAGCTGATAATCATAATTGTTTCTGTATTTGGAGTGATGGAAACAGAAATTATATTTTTTTATGGCTTCGAGCAAAGGGATAAAATCATAATCTTTAGGTACATAGATCTGCGTTACATTTCTGCATCCCAATCCGAAATAAGTCATGATATCATCTGCTAAGAATTCTAGTTCTGATGCGCTTTCTTTTCCTGTTAGCACAGCTACCGAAGTCCGGTTCTTTCGGATGATGGATGGGTATTTTCCAAAATAATAGGTAAAATATCTGGCACTATTATCGCTGCCGGTAGCGATATAGGCATCGCAGCTGTTCAGTCTTTCAGCAAATTGTATATAGTCATTAACAGCAGGATTCATCTCTGCCATTCGCTGTATCATATCTTTTATAAGGATATCATCTTTGGAGGATAATTTACAAAGGGCATTATGACCGCTAGCGAAAACGCAAAGTAGATCATGGAAGCCTACCATCGGAATATTACCTGCCATGATGATTCCGATCTTTTTCGGTTGTAGGGAGTCGTTAATGGCATATTGTGAGGCCCAAGCATTTAGTTTCTCTCTTTGTAAGAAATTTTCAGCAACTGCATGAGTGGCTTTGTTGATGTTTTCGGGGGTGAACCATGGGTTTTTGATGAATGCATTGTTTTTGGCCTGTTGCCATTGAGATTTCAGTGAGCTTGTTCCCTTTTCTGAAATATATTCTCCTACTTTCACTAAAATTTCTATCCTTTCCTGTAGTTTCATTGAAACCTTTGATTTAATTTTGAACGGTAAAATTACATCTTACCGAAACCTTGAAATAATTTATTATGGCAATTAAAATTACTGATGAATGTATCAACTGCGGCGCTTGTGAGCCCGAATGTCCGAATAATGCGATTTATGAAGGAGGTGTTGAATGGGCTATAGCAGATGGCACTTCCGTGAAAGGAGATTATCAACTGATCGATGGATCTATGGTTGATGCCAATGCCAAACAATCACCTATCAGTGCAGACACCTACTATATTACGCCTAATAAGTGTACAGAGTGTCAGGGTTTCCATGAAGAGCCACAGTGTGCTGCCGTTTGTCCGGTAGATTGCTGCGTGCCGGATGAAATGTATCGTGAAACAGTAGAAGCTTTACTCGAGAGAAAAGATCGTCTGCATCTTTAATGCGTGTATAAGCATTTTAATTTTTATTTTTGGAAGGTGGAGATTGTTTCTTCACCTTCTTTTCTTTACATAATTCGCATTTAAATGAAACCAAAAATTGCCCTTGTTACCGGTGGTTATTCAGGAGAAGCCGTGGTTTCTTACAAATCTGCCAATACCATTCAAGAACATATCGATCCTGCTGAATATGACGTATATAGAATTGATATCGCCAAAGAAGGATGGTTTTATGATGATCGGGCAGGTAATCGAATTCCAGTCAATAGAGGTGATTTTACAGTTGATTTGGATGGTACTATTTTGTCTTTTGATGCTGTATTTATAGCCTTGCATGGAACACCGGGCGAAGATGGAAAGCTGCAGGGTTATTTTGATCTGTTAAAAATTCCATATACCTCTTGCAACGCTGCCACATCCGCCATCACTTTTAATAAGCGTTATACTGTAGGAGTGGCTGCTTTCTCGGGTATTGCTGTGGCACCTAGTGTGCATCTTTTTAAAGACATGCAATGGAATGCTTTTGAGATTGCAGCACAATTATCTTTTCCTGTTTTCGTTAAACCCAATAATGGAGGTAGTAGTATTGGGATGAGCAAAGTGCTTCACAAAGAGGATCTTGAAAATGCCATTCATAAGGCTTTTAAAGAAGATGATCAGGTGTTAGTAGAGCAAATGATAGAGGGTAGGGAGTTTACCATCGGTGTATTTCGTGAGGGGGATCAGATCATTACCTTGCCAATGACTGAAATTATTGTCAATAAAGATGTTGAATTTTTCAATTTTGAGGCGAAATATGAAGGAAAGAGTGTGGAGGTAACGCCTGCTAAAGCCGATCTAAAACATTTTTTTAAAATTGGAGAGGCTGCCCGAAAAATTTATCAGGCATTTAATTGCAGTGGCATCATTCGGATAGATTTTATTTATCATGAGGCTACGGATACGCCTTATATGCTTGAGATCAATACAGTGCCCGGACAAAGTGACGCAAGTATTGTTCCACAACAAGTACAGGCTTATGGCTGGACATTAAGGAGATTTTATGGAACCTTATTAAAGCAGATACTTCCTTAAAGAGAATGCTTATTTTTACGAATATTTATAAGAGTCATTAAAGTGTTTGATTTTATTACTAAACGGTCTTTTCTAGTTAATGTGCTGGCGGCACTGGTTGCCGGTTTTTTGCTGATCTTCTTATTCATGCAAACGCTTGACTGGATCACCAGACACCACCGCTATGTCAAAGTGCCAGATATAAAAGGGAAGAAAATTGAGGAGGCTCAAAAAATACTGGAAGATCAAGGCTTTGAAGTGGAAGTACAGGATAGTGTGTTCTTTGATACGGTGCCCCCCCTTACTATTATGAAGCAACTTCCTTTGCCTGGTGAAATGGTAAAAGTGAACCGTACTGTGTATTTAACGATCAACAGATTACAAGCTCCTTTAGTTGTCATGCCTAATTTCATTGGCCAAACTTTCAGGAGTGTACAAATGCAATTAAAAACCCTGGGGTTTAAATTAGGTGATACCAGCTATAAGCCTGATTTCGCATCGGGTTCAGTTTTGGAACAACTGTATAAAGGAGCTCCCGTTCGCCCGGGCATCACTATCCCGATGGGATCAACAATTGATCTGGTGCTAGGAGCTGGAATTCAGCAGTTGGACATGCCGGTTCCGGCCGTGCTGGGTATGACGTTTGGAGAAGCCAAATTACTTTTAGAGCAGAATGGTTTGCTGCTGGGTGCTGTAGTGGTAGATGGGGCCATTGCTGATAGTAGTGTAGCATTTATTATCAAACAACACCCGGCTATAAAGGATGAAGAAGGGAAGCCTATGTTGATCAGAGGCGGTCAGCTGGTAGATCTTTGGATCAGTATGGATAAAACTAAAATCGATACTGCCCAGTTGCGGATGATGCCGACTGAAATTAAACAGGAAGAAATAGATTTTTAATATGAATACTATTAGTCCGGATACTTTAAAGGAAAGATTGGATGCGGGTGAAAAAATTCATCTGGTAGATGTTAGAGAACCCAATGAACACGAACAATTCAATATTGGTGGTATCTTATTGCCAGTAGGAGAAATTATGGCTATGCAGACCGATGAGATTGATCATTTAAAAAATGAGGAAGTAATCTTCTATTGCCGAAGCGGTAACCGAAGCGGTCATGCCTGTCAGGTAGCTGAAATGATGGGTTTTACGAATCCTGTAAATTTAACAGGGGGTATGCTTGCCTGGGTTGAAAAATTCGGACAATAAAAATTTCGCCGTTGTTCGTTGATCGTTTGACGTTAATCGAAAGGCTCGAAAAACGAAAAACGACCAACGATAAACGAGTTGTTTTACAATTTCACGTTCAATCCAATCATCCCGTTCCTTCCTGCCATAGGAAAGAAGAAATTCTCGGTTACTAAGTTGCCATCGTAAATGTAGCTGTATGTATACCCGTTGGTTTCATATAAATGATTCCAAATATTATTCAACTGAACAATGATAGATACTTTCTGAACTTTCTTACCGGTAACGGTCCATACCCAGCGGAGGTCCTGCACGAAATAACCATTCAGCTTTCTTCTTTCATTGCCGGTATTGTCCATGAACTGATCGGAAACGCCTTTGCTGATTAAACTCAATGTGATGTCTTCGCTTGGTTTTACATGCACACTCCAGCTACCCACCCAGTCAGGTGAAAAACTCATGGGTGTGGAAGCAAAGGTTTGTTGCTTTTGTTCTACAAGATCAAAGTCAACATCATAAGAAGGCGTGAAATCAGCATAATTCAGAATTCGGTTACGGCTCCACGTTATATTTCCTTCCGTTTCTATCCATCGGTTAAATTTATATGTGCCTTGTAATTCTATGCCCAGTCTGTAGCTGTTGGGTACATTAGCTCTTACGGCATCCCCTACATCGTTGATCCGTCCGGTCAGTACCAGTTGGTCTCTGTAACGCATGTAAAATAAATTCACATTCCAGTTGTATTTGTAAGAGGTTTTTGTAAGACCTGCTTCAATATTATGGAGTTGCTCACGGAGAGGGCGGGGGCTGTCCAGCTCTCTTTCAAAATCATCGCGGTTGGGCTCTTTATTTCCTAAAGCATAAGAGGCGTAGGCCGTATAATTATTTTCCCGATAGGTGATGCCGAATTTAGGATTGATAAAATGATAGGTCTCATTCACTACTACAGCAGGATATTTTCTGGTTCCTGTAAATTGATATATCACATTACGGTATTGCACATCGGAAAATAATTCAAGATGCTTACTCAATTGATAGGTCCATTTCAGATACGTATTTACATCATTCTTTTGCGCATCAAAATCATACCATTTAAAATTTTGAGGTATGTTGTACTGTGCCCAGGGGATGGTTCCGAAATGATCGCCTTCGTATCGGCTGAAACCGCCACCTAATATAAAATCATGCTTACCTTTTGTATATTGGAGAGAGTATAATCCACCATAAAAATCATTGTCGAGTTGTAATCTGCGAATGAGATCGGTTCTTCTGATGACAGTTCCATTCAATTCAAAATTGGGTAAACCGTAGCTGCTGAAACGGTTGTTGTTGCGATACTGCTCGTAATAGCCTGCACCTTTAGAGTAGAAAAGCGTGAGATTGGCTTTCAGGTTATCTTTAAAAGCATGATTCACGAAAAACTGATAATGATCCTGTTGATAATTATCAGTTTGATTATTGTAGAGGTATACATTAAATCTTCTTAGATTTGCATTGAATAAATTTGCTGAATCCTGTGGTGTAAAATACAGTACGCCAATATTATTGTAGTAATGATTCAGTAGTTGTTCGGGTTGATTTCTCAACTTCGCTTCAGGAATTCCATTCCAGGCCTGATAGGTTTTCTCTTTGCCGCTTAATACATTTAATCGAACAGAAGTTTTTTCACTGATATAAGCGCCGCTTAAATAAAATGATTGCAAGTCTGTTCTACCACGATCAATAAATCCATCGCTGCTTATTTGACTCAGTCTGGCATCTACGGTAAAATGATTATTGATCAATCCGGTACCTGCTTTCACGGTATTTTTCCAGGTGTTGAAATCTCCGTAACTATTATTGATTTCTGCATAGGATTTTTCATTGAATTCGTTGGTGCTGAAATTCATGCTGGCGCCAAATGCACCGGCGCCATTGGAAGAAGTGCCGACACCCCGTTGTATTTGAACACTTGAGACAGAAGAGGCCAGGTCGGGCAGATTCACAAAAAAGATACCCTGACTTTCAGCATCATTGTACGGGATACCATTGATGGTCATATTGATTCGTGTGGCATCCGAACCTCTGATGCGTAAGCCGGTATACCCAATACCATTACCTGCATCACTGGTTACCACAACGGAGGGTGTAGTATTCACTATGAAGGGAATGTCCTGACCTAGATTGTTTTTTTCAATATCAGATTTAGTTAGATTGGTTTTGGCAAACGGAGCATGGTCGGCCGCCCGAAGCGATGAAATCTCGATAGGCTTCAGCATCAGTAATTTTGGTTTTTCATCTTCTTTCTTTTCTGCTTCTTTTTCCTGAGCGAACAGGCCGGACGACAATAAGATCAGGCTGCCTAAAGTAAAAACACGATACGTCATTTTTAAAAATTAAATGATGAAATATAAGGAGGCAGGCTGGGAATAAATCAACTGAAATGAATCCGACGTAGGGGAGAGAATAATGATTAATAAAAAGTCCTCCTTTCCTGCGCAGGCATTACCCTGATCAGGTTCTACGGGTATAATCTCAGCTGATTGTTTTTACAACCGGCACCCCGGGAAATTGAAACCATCACGCGTAAATGATTTCTGATGCAAATGTAAAATCTTTTAAATAATCAAATAAAATCTTGTCAATCTTATTTTTGGAAAGGAACCTTAATGGTTATACATTTGCAATACAAATCGCGAAGTAGAGCAGCGGTAGCTCGTCGGGCTCATAACCCGAAGGTCGGAGGTTCGAACCCTCCCTTCGCAACTTCAGAAGTCATCATTTATATGGTGACTTTTTTTTATGTCGGGCTCATATCCGCCCGCAAGCGGTCGGACGTAGGTTCGAACCCTCCCTTCGCAACTTCATAAGTCATCATTTATATGGTGACTTTTTTTATGTCGGGCTCATATCCGCCCGCTTGCGGTCGGACGGAGGTTCGAACCCTCCCTTCGCAACTTCAGAAGTCATCATTTATATGGTGACTTTTTTTATGTCGGGCTCATATCCGGCCGATTCATATAAAAAAACACCCGCATTATGCGGGTGAATGATTTTAAAATTTGGTTATTATCAGGTAGGTTAAAAGATAGGCTTCTTAATAAGCCATGCCGGAAACTTTTTTAGAATATTTATCCATGCGGATTACCTCCATATAATTGCCGCCGTATTTCTTTTCAGGAGCAGAGGAGTCCAGCGTATTCATTAATTCGTCGTAGGCTTTGGATTGACTTTTTAATTTTTTCTTAATGTGCTGCGTAGTCCGACTGGCTGCATAATATCCAATCAGCCCGCCAATTAGAAAGGAATGAAAAAGAAAAAACATTAAATGTTGATCGGCTAAAATTTGTTGTAACATGGGACATTGGTTTATATGCACAAGTTAGTTTCTATATTGTGTATATGTAAATATTTTGATTAAATTCCCTTGTAAATAAAGAATAACCCTTATTGATATTAAAGAAGAAGTCCGGACATCTTATTGAATTCTGGACTTGATCTCTTGAAGTTTGAGTAAGGCTTCTACAGGGGTAAGCCGGTTGATATCTATGTTTTCCAGTATGTTTCTGATCTCATCGAAGGTTTGACTATGAATATCGAAAATACTAAGTTGTACTTTTTGAGCAGGAAGCTCTTTGAGGGTTTGCTGGGATTGATGCTGGGTTCTTTGATTTTCTAGTTGTTGCAGAATCTCGTTGGCCCGGTTGATCAATGATGCCGGCATACCTGCCATCTTAGCAACGTGAATACCAAAACTATGGACACTTCCTCCAGGTGCTAACTTTCTAAGGAAGATGATTTTGTTGCCTATTTCTTGATGGGAGATATGATAGTTTTTGATGCGACTGCATTTTTCTTCCAGCTCATTTAATTCGTGATAATGGGTTGCAAACAAAGTTTTCGGTTGTTCGGGACAGTTATGAATATGTTCTGCAATACTCCAGGCAATGGAAACGCCATCATAAGTAGAGGTTCCTCTTCCGATCTCATCCAGCAGGATAAGACTACGTTTACTTACATTATTAATAATGCCGGCGGCTTCGTTCATCTCTACCATGAATGTACTTTCTCCGCCACTCATGTTATCGCTGGCACCCACTCTGGTAAAAATCTTGTCGGTAATGGGTATTTGTGCTGAGGTAGCTGGCACATAACTTCCGATATGTGCCATGAGTACAATAAGTCCTGTTTGTCTGAGCAAAGCACTTTTACCACTCATATTAGGGCCGGTAAGAATGATCACTTGCTGATCTTTTTGGTTTAAGACAAGGTCATTGGAAATATAGGGTTCTCCTGCAGGTAGTTGTTGTTCTATAACCGGATGCCGTCCTGCGTGAATGATCAATTCATCTTCCTCATGGAGTTCAGGTTTGCAATAATGATATTGCGTAGCGTTTTCTGCAAAGCAGCAAAGACAATCCAGAATAGATAAAGCTCTCGCATTCTGTTGCGCAGGAATGATATATTCTTGTAGTTCGATTAATAGTTTTTCAAAAAGCTCACTTTCGAGTTGAAGTATTTTTTCTTCGGCTCCCGTAATCTTCTCTTCGTATTCTTTCAGCTCTGGTGTGATATATCTTTCTGCGTTGGCTAGTGTTTGTTTCCGGATCCAGGTGTCGGGTACTTTGGAACGATGGGTATGGGTTACTTCAAGGTAGTAGCCGAAGACCTGATTGAAAGCAATTTTTAGAGAAGGGATACCGGTGTTTTCGCTTTCTCTTTGTTGGATATCCAGCAGAAATTGTTTTCCATTCAATGCAATGTTCCTTACTTCATCTAATGCCGGATTGACTCCTTTTTTAATAACCTGTCCTTTTTGAACACTGACAGGGGCGTTCTCATCGATTGTATCCAGGATTTTTGCAGATATAAATTGACAAGGATTAATGGTGTCGCTCAGTCGAATGAGATAAGGTTGATTAGTGGCGGCGCAAAGATCTTTTACAGAAGTGGCAATCTGCAGGGTATGTGCCAGATGCCTTACTTCCCTGGGGTTCATTTTCTTGAGGGGAAGTTTGGCGATGAGCCGTTCTGCATCTCCACATTGTTTGATCAGTTGTTGCAGCTGATGTCTGAGTTCGGGATTTTTAATAAGGTATTCGACCGTGTTAAGTCTTTCTTCGATTTGTTCTTTTTGAATCAATGGGAGGAGGATCCATCTACGGAGCAGTCGGGCACCCATGGCGGTAACGGTGTGGTCCATTGCCTGGAGCAAACATGCACCGCCATGGGTGGGGGCATCGGTCAATTCCAGATTTCTAATACTAAATCGATCCATCCATAAATGCTCAGATGCATGTAGTCTTTTAATCGACGTAATATGCCCAATGTTCGGATGTTCGGTATCTTTTAAATAATGCAAGATCGCACCGGCAGCAATGGTGCCGGCAGAAGTTTGCTCAATACCAAAACCTTTAAGCGAATGTGTTTGAAAATGCTTTAATAAAAGTTCTGTTGTATAATGTTCCTGAAAGATCCACTCTTCCAGCGGATATGTGTAGAACTTCTGGCCGTATGTCTCTTTGAAAGATTGCTGATGTTTTCTTGAAAAGATCACTTCAGCAGGTTGCAGACTCTGTAATAATTTTTCGCCAAGCTCCTGATTGCCTTCTGCGATGAAAAATTCACCCGTACTCATATCCAGAAAAGCCAACCCATTTCGATCATTATCAAAATGCATAGCAGCCAGAAAATGATTGCTTTTCATCTCCAGCATTTTATCATGGGTGGCAATGCCTGGCGTAAGCAATTCGGTCACCCCTCTTTTTACAATCCCTTTAGCCTGTTTGGGGTCTTCCAGCTGGTCGCATACCGCCACCCTGAATCCGGCTTTGACGAGTTTATGCAAATAGGTGTCGAGCGCATGATGAGGAAATCCAGCTAATTCACTGCTGGCAGCGGCTCCGTTATTTCTTTTCGTTAGGGTAATACCCAATATACGCGAAGCATGAACGGCATCTTCTCCAAAGGTTTCATAAAAATCGCCCACCCGAAAAAGCAGAATAGCATCAGGGGATTTTGCCTTGATGGCTTTATGCTGCTGCATTAACGGAGTATCGCCTGAAGTTTTTGCCATTTGTGAAAATACAAGGCGACAAATTTAGGAGAATAATTGGTTGTATGTTATCGGCTGTCTGTTGTTGGTTCCCATTACGTATCCAGTAAGGGACTTTGGCCTTGAATCCATCTCCATGGTGAGTATCCTCACCAACTCCTTGGTTCGTGTCTTCACGAACCAAGGAGTTGGCAATCCTTTATACGCTCTGTTCAATAATTTTCGATAGCTGATTGGCTGGAACCACGCCACTTTGCCTCCACAGAATTTTGCCTTCTTTGAAAAGAATAAGGGTAGGTACCCCGCTTACTTGATAGGATCCTGCAATGTCAGGGTATTGGTCAACATCAATCTTAAAGATACGGACGTTATCTCCTTTGATTTTTTTGAGTTTTTCCAATTCAGGACTCTGTATTTTACAAGGCCCGCAC
>JBKCGY010000112.1:0-3688 GCA_046303015.1 Bacteroidota bacterium
TATGGATGGCTGAAAACTTACGGGTAACGAAATATAATAATGGTGTTTCTCTAACAAATGTTACAAATGATGGTCAATGGGAAACTTTTAGTAGCGGCGCTTATGCTAGTTATGAGAATAAAACAACAAATGACTGCCCTTACGGAAAAATATATAATTGGCGAGCTGTAATTAATATCCCAAATATTTGTCCAGCAGGTTGGCATGTTCCTACTGATGCCGAATGGAATGTAATGATGGCCTATTTGGATCAATCATATAGTCCAACCACTGAAGGAATTCAGAGTTCAATTGCCGGAGGACAGATGAAGAGTACCGGTATTCAATATTGGCAGACCAGTAATACGGCGGCAACTAATAACAGTGGATTCTCAGGGCTACCGGGTGGCAGGAAAGATGATGCATCTATTTTTGTGAACTTAAATACACGTGGTTACTGGTGGTCAAATCCAAGTAGTCCAAATATTAATAACCTATTGAATCGTGCTTTATTTAATAGCAATGGGAATGTAAACAGGGTAAGCGTCCAGGAAGAAGTTGGTGCGTCAGTTCGCTGTGTGAAGGATTGATAGGGTTGATGGAGATGATTATGAAAGGCGGTAAACATCTGTTTACTGATGAGGATTGTATGGCTTCCCAACTATATCTAGTTTTTTCGTTTTGACAAGAGCCTCGGTTAGGGTCCACTGAGGCTTTTGTAGTCGACATAAGAAAGGTGGCCTCGAGTGCCTAAGCGACTTTAGTTAAATGCCTCATATAATCTTTCTCAGCAACGTATCTCGAAGAGGACGTTGCGTGAATAAGCCTCAACGCCCCTTTCAGGAGACGTTGAGGGTAAAAAATTATGATTTAGGTGATTTAAATTTTAGCATCATTTTATGCTGCTTTCCTATTGCTGTTTTTCATTTTGCTTTTAGCCGGCACAATTAATGTGTAAGGGCGGTTAAATGCGATTTGATTTAATTTAAATCTGTCAGAAAGAATTCGAATGGTTTCTTTAGATAATCCTTTTTTATAATGAAGCATATCAGAAATCAATCCCTCGCTAACATTTAGAAGCCTGGCTAAATCCACCGCCTTCATTTTATGCGCTTTCATCAAATATTTTAGCAATTCAATGGGATCTGCATCGAGAAAGGTGTTGTGCTTTTCATCATACGTTTCAATAAGCAGTTTGAGCAATTCAATTTCGTCTTGAATTGCTTTGGTTTTTTTATTGATCTGTAATAGTTGTTCCAACTTGTTACAATATCTGCTGTATTGCGTATCTGTTTTAATGACTTTATATGGTAAGGATGGCATATTATTGATTTTAGTACTTATTTATCGTGAACTGTTTATTTTGATTGCACAGTTTGCTATATTCAGCATGTGTTCCCATCCATTTGATATATAGATGAATCATTTCAGATCCAAAATGATAGGCACATATCATCCGGTAATGATTGCCCGCTATATCAAATACCACCCTATTGCTTCCATTACCTAATAAATCAGCAGAGCCAAAGCTTTCACTAATGTCTTCCGTAGTACTCCAGTCTGCCATCTTTATGATGGTAAGAAATATGCTCAAAGCATTTCTGCTTCTTGCATGTTGCTGCGCAAAATCTTCGAGGGTTTTTCTTTTAATCAGGTTGATTTTCATTCAGGCTATTGTAAAGTTAGTAAAAGTTCACAAAAAGTGAATAATTCATTTTTTTTAATTTATTGGGTTTTTTATCTGTAGTGAGCTTCTGTAGTATTAATAAAAATAGGATAGAACAAATAAAGGATGACTTTTATAAGCATTTATATACGTTAATAATCGTTTATAATTGCTTGATTTGACGCACTCCGTGGTTCGTGTCGACACGAACCACGGAGTGTAATAATTTCCCTGACCACCATTATCATCCCGTCCAATCCGAATCATATTCCATCTTATCAATTCACTCTATTTTGTTGCATTAATTTATTAGTATGACGAAAAGAAGCCAATCCAAAAAATACATCTACGCATTCGGTAGAGGCAAAGCAGATGGCAATGAATCGATGAAGAATTTACTCGGAGGGAAGGGGGCCAATCTTGCTGAAATGGCCGGACATCCGAAACTGAAATTACCCGTACCGCCGGGATTTACGATTACCACAGAAGTGTGTAATTATTTTTCCGCTCATAATCGTCATTATCCGGTGGGCTTTGCCGGGCAGTTAACTCTGGCCATAAAAAAACTGGAGCAGTTGAGCGGTAAAAAATTTGCTGACTTTTCGCATCCGCTTTTATTATCCATTCGTTCGGGTGCCAGAAGAAGTATGCCCGGTATGATGGAAACGATTCTGAATGTGGGTATGAATGATGATATCGTGAAAGGCATGATCGAACAAAGCGGGGATATGCATTTTGCCTATGAAGCATACAGAAGGCTTATTGTCATGTATGCTGATGTTGTGTTGGAAAAGGCAGCAGGTATAGATACTTTACTAAATGGTTATGGTAAAGGAGTAAGAAAATTTTTAGAAGATAAGTTGGAACAATACAGAGAAAAACATGGCTATCGGGATCATCACCATTATACGCTGAGAGAACATAAAGAATTGATTAAGCTGTTGAAAAATATCATTCACAAAACACTCGGACAGGAATTTCCTGATGATCCGTGGCAGCAGTTATGGGGTGGGATAGAAGCGGTATTTGCCAGCTGGAATGGTAAGCGTGCGGTAGAATATCGTAAGATTGAGCATATTCCCGACGATTGGGGCACTGCGGTAAATGTGCAGGTGATGGTATATGGCAATAGGGGAGAGGATAGTTGCACGGGTGTTGGCTTTACCCGTAATCCGGCCACCGGAGAAAATAAATTTTATGGAGAGTATCTGGTGAATGCCCAGGGGGAAGATGTAGTGGCAGGTATTCGCACTCCTGCACCAATTAACCGGTCTTCTGCCAATGAGCAGAGCCAAAAATTGGAGACCTTACAAAAGAAGATGCCGAAGTTGTATAAAGAGTTGGATGGATATCAGCGAAGGTTGGAGAAGCATTACCGCGACATGCAGGATATTGAGTTTACCATTGAGAAGGGCGTGTTGTATATGTTGCAATGCAGAACCGGGAAACGCAATGGGGACGCGGCGGTGCGTATGGCGGTGGAAATGTATCAAGATAAAATGATTGATGCAAAGACAGCGGTTATGCGTGTAAGTCCGGAGCAGATTACTTCCATGTTGTTACCAATGCTGAACCCCGCCGGCGAGCGTGCAGCCAAAATTATTGCCAAAGGTTTGCCGGCGGGGCCTGGTGGGGCCTCCGGCCGCCTGGTCTTCACATCTTCGGATGCCGTGCAGCAGGTGGCGGCCGGAGGAAATGTTGTGCTGGTGCGCGAAGAAACCTCCCCCGAAGATGTACAAGGTATGCATGTTGCCAGCGCTATCCTCACTACCAAAGGTGGCATGACCTCCCACGCCGCCCTCGTGGCCCGTGGATGGGGTAAATGCTGCATCGTCGGCTGCGCTGATGTCACCATCAACCTGAAAGAAAAAACACTCACAACGCACGATGGACTTATTCTCAAAGAAGGAGACTTTATCAGTCTCAACGGAAGCAAGGGCATCGTATATGCCGGCGCTTTACCGCTCTCACAAAGCGGATTCGAAAAAAATAAATACTTCCATGCTTTCATGGAGCTCACGAATCGTTTTGCTAAAATGGAAG
>JBKCGY010000113.1:0-5573 GCA_046303015.1 Bacteroidota bacterium
GATATGGGAGATGAGGGCGGTTATGGTTTTTTATTTAATCATGCATCCGTGGAGGATATCACACATGCCATTTACAGAGCCTGTGCTTTTTATCAGCATACAGAGGCGCTGGATCATTCCAGAAAGCAGATGATGTCGCTCGATTTTAGTTGGCAGCACAGTGTAAGAAACTATCTGTATATCTATCACAGTTTACAAAATAAATCCTAGTCAATAACGCTACCTTTGCAGCTTGAAAACAGGATTTGTCAATATTTTCGGAAAGCCCAATGCAGGGAAAAGCACATTGCTGAATGCATTGCTGGGAGAGAAACTTGCCATCATTTCACCCAAAGTGCAGACCACGCGTCATCGCATCAAAGGCATCCTCACCACTGAAGATTATCAGGTAATCTTTTCGGATACACCGGGTATTATAGATCCCAAATACAAGTTGCAGCAAAAAATGATGATGGCTGTAAAAAGTGCACTTGAAGATGCAGATCTGGCCTTGCTGATGCTGGATATTAAAGATAACTGGGAGGAGAATGATGCACTATTTACTTCTTTACAATTGAAAGTGCCTTGCATTGTGGTGCTCAATAAAATGGATCAGGTAGGTGTTGAGGTTCGTAAGAAGGCACAGGATTTTTTTGCAAAGAAGTCTTTTTGTAATAAAGTGCTGACTGTTTCTGCCTTAAAAGGGTTTGATCTTAATAATTTCATGAAGCCTGTTCTGGAGCTGCTTCCCGAGGGTATGCCTTTTTTTGAAGAGGATCAGATAACGGATCTGAATACACGCTTTTTTGTGGGAGAGATCATCCGGGAAAAGATATTTGAGTTATTTGAAGAAGAGATCCCATATCACGCCACCGTGTTGGTAACCGCATTTAAAGAGCAGCCTCATCTGATCAAAATTTCTGCGGATATTATTGTACAGCGCGACACCCAAAAATCGATTATCATAGGGGCTGGCGGAAAAATGATCAAAGAGATTGGAGTGCGCGCCAGGAAAGACATAGAAAAGTTTTTAGATTCCAAAATATATCTGGAACTCTTTGTAAAAGTGAGGGACAAATGGAGGGATAGTGACCTTTTTCTGAAGGAGTATGGATATCATTAGGTTGGAGGTTGATGGTTTCGTTTTTCGTCTGTCGTTTCTCGTTTTTCGAAAAACGAATATCCATAAACGAACAACGAAATTCCTTTCGTACCTTAGCGCCCAATCATGCATTCATTTACAGTAGCCATCGTCGGACGTCCCAATGTAGGGAAAAGTACATTCTTCAATCGTTTATTACAACAGCGCAAAGCGATTGTTGATGATATCAGTGGTGTTACGCGGGATCGTCAGTATGGTGTGGCCGATTGGAACGGCAAGAGTTTTAATCTGATAGATACCGGAGGCTTTGTGCCTAAGAGCGAAGATATTTTTGAAAAGGAGATTCGCAAACAGGTCCATATTGCTATGGACGAGGCCAATGCGATCATATTCATGTGTGATGCGGCTACAGGTATTACAGATCTGGATGCTGCTATGGCTGACTTGTTGCGCAGAAGTAAAAAACCCGTTCTCTTGGCCGTAAACAAGGTGGATAATCATGAACGACTGCTTGAAGCGAATGAGTTTTATGCATTAGGTTTTGAGTCTTTGTTCTTCATATCCTCCATGACGGGAAGTGGTAGTGGTGAGCTGCTGGATGCCGTTACCAATATTATGCCTGAAGAGGAAGCGTCAAGTGACAGTGAAGTCCTTCCCAAAATTGCAATCATAGGGCAGCCTAATGTAGGTAAATCCTCTTTATTAAATGCCTTGATGGGTCAGGAGCGTACTATAGTGAGTGATATTGCCGGTACTACCCGTGATACCATACATACACGTTATTCTTTGTTTCAAAAAGATTTTATTCTGATCGATACAGCGGGTATCAGAAGAAAGACCAAAGTTCATGAAGATCTTGAATTTTACTCTGTGATCAGAGCAATTAAGGCCATGGATGAGGCAGATGTATGTATGCTGATATTGGATGCAGGGAAAGGCATTACCCAGCAGGATCTTAATATTTATGGGTTGGCTGTAAAAAAAGGGAAGGGAATAGTGGTGCTGGTAAATAAATGGGATACGGTTAAAAAAGAAACCAATACAGCAAGAGATTATGAGAAAGAGTTGAAAGAAAGGCTGGCGCCTTTTAATGATGTGCCCATTTTGTTTATTTCTGCCACAGAAAAAACACGCATCATGCAAGCCATTGAATCGGCTTTGCAGGTAGTGGAGAATAAGCAAATCAAAATACCTACGGCTAAATTAAATGAGGTGATTCAAAAATCAATACAGGCCTATCATCCACCTGTTGTTCGGGGAGTTCCGGTGAGTATTAAATATGTTACACAATTACCAACTGCAGTACCGTCATTTGCTTTTTTCTGTAATCATCCGGATGATGTAAAGCAGCCATATAAAAACTATCTAGAGAATCAATTACGTAAGTCGTTTGACCTAAAGGGAGTGCCTATCCGTTTATTTTTCAGAAAGAAGTAATTGTTTACAAAATATTGTTAATTCTTGTTTAAGATTACCCTTTATTTCTTCAGGAATATTCCTGCAAATATTTCATGTAATTTCTTGGTTTATTATTTTTAAATTGCCAATTCAAAATATTTCAAAAATTGAAATCTTGTATATGAAACATGTAATCGTGTGGGTTTTAGGATTATTTATCAGCGGGGCCGGCTTTGCCCAATCTGTTTGCGGATTTGATGCTTTGCATGAATATCATCTTAAGTCAGATCCTGATTATGCAAAGAGAATGAGGATCAATGATCAGTCGATCAAAGATTATATTTTAAAACATCCTGAGTTGATGATAGCGGGTCGTACCAACGAAACGGTGTATACAATTCCCGTAGTGGTTCATGTTTTACATACAGGGGATACAGTAGGTTCAATCTATAATCCCTCTGATGATAGAATTATTAATGCGATCAATTATATGAATGATCTCTATAGCGGAAATTATTCTTGGGTTGGTGGCTTGAATGGTGCCAAGGATATTGGAATAAGATTTGTATTGGCTAAGAGAGATCCCAATTGTAATCCGACCAACGGGATTGTGCGTGTGAATGCCGCTACACAGATTACAAATTATGTGGATAATGGAATGCCTACTTCCAATTCTACACTTGAATCACAAATAAAAAGTGTGAGCAGATGGGATCCCACCCGTTATTATAATATTTGGGTTGTAAATAAAATAAATGGAGCAGATGGAACCAGTGGTCAATTCATTGCCGGCTTTGCCTATTTCCCCGGCTCTAATTCGAATCTTGATGGAACAGTTGCCTTGGCAACTTCAATACGGGAGGATAATAAAATTTTAACCCACGAGTTAGGTCATGCCTTCAATCTTTATCATCCTTTTCAGGGTTCATCAAACAGTTCACAGTGTCCATCCAATGGAGATTGTTTAAGTGAAGGAGATCGGGTTTGTGATACGGATCCTATCTCTTATAACGTTACAAATGGATCTGTAAATTTTAGTTGCCGTACGGGTAATAACCCTTGCATAGGAGTTCCATACTCTGAAAATACGGAGAGTAATTTCATGGGCTATACAAGCTGTTTTACGCTTTTTACTTTAGGACAAAAAGCGCGTATGCGGGCTTCAATGTTAATGCCTTCCAGATCTTCTCTTGCTTCTTCTACAGGCAGTATTCCACCTGATCAAAATCCGGCTTGTCCCCCAAAGATCAATTTCACATCATCTTCCACTATTGTTGCCGAAAATAAAGAAGTAGTAATGGGTTGTTCAGGTTACAAAGATTATACCTATAGTCTATCTATAGTTAGTGGATCTTCCGCAAATGCAACCGTAACATTATCTCCAACAGGTACGGCTACAGCCGGCGTTGACTATCAGATATTTACTAATGGAAATACAACCGCTCCGTCCAATATAATTACTTTCCCTGCAGGTGTTTCCGGTACGCAGAATTTTATGGTAAGAGTGATGGATGATGCAGACCTTGAGTCAGCAGAAAATATTACGCTTAACTATACAGTAAGCGGAGGGAATGCTTTAAAAGGTGAGGCCATCCCTACCATGAATATCACAATCAGAGATAATGATTCTCTTCCATTGGCTCCTAATGCAGTGTCTGCTTTTGAAACGGGTGTTTATAATGCTACCCTGGGACAACAGGGTACACCATTCAGAGGGTCTAAGCTGAAGCATCGTGTACAATATCTTTTTTCTGCAGCAGAATTATTAGCGGCCGGTATTAAGCCGGGTCAACAGATCAGAGGGGTGAGTTTGTTTGTGACTTCAAAAATAAGCAATACTGCATTTACAGGTTTTAGCGTTTCAGTAGGGCAAACCACGTTTGCGTTATCGAATTTTAGAAATGTGACACCTGTTTTTTCGGGTGATCTTAATACGGTTGCAGGAGAAAACAGGATAGATTTTACAACTCCGTTTACGTGGAACGGAACTTCTAATCTGGTTGTTCAGTTCTGTTATGAAAATACGAATACCACTTCTAATGATGTGATACAGGCGCAAAATAATGCGTTGGGTACAGGGGCTCCGGCTTCTTGTTTTGCAGACTTGACCACTGAGACAACAAGTGGTTGTGGGTTGCCGGCTATAGCCACCTCTACGGCAAGAGCTGTCATTAAATTCTTCGCAACGGTACCCGGAAACATGGTGGCCTCTAATACAAGTAGTAACAGCGAAGCCTGGCTGGGACCTAATGCAGATGTATATTTCTTTAATGCTTCCGGACAAATCATCTCCAGAATAAAAAATTTAAGTGCTTTTGATTACGGTTGTACTACAGTGCAAGTTGATCGTTCCGGTTCCGCAACCTCATCGTTCTGGTCAAATGATCCGTTGTATGGATTGTCCCAAAAAACGTTTAAAGTGACGCCCAAGAATCCGAATCCCAATGGGAATTATGAAATAAGTTTATACTATAACAATGCTGAAAAATCCGGTTATGAGACCTCAACTGGTCTTGCTTGGGCAACCGTACAAATGGTTAAATCGGAAGGGTCGATATCTGGTATTACCCCTTCTAGTCAACAACCAACAACGGTTACCGTAAACAATAATGCAACGAAGTCTGGTTACGGATCTGATCATATAGTAACGGCAACCTTTACCAATGGGTTTTCCGGATTTGCAGTGGGTAGCCCTGGTGTGGCAACTTCTGTTAGTAATTTGAGTCTGCTGAAAGGAGTACATGTATATCCTAATCCGGTTCAGAAGCAGGTTAATTTACAATTTGATCAAAGCCATCGGGATGTTAGTCTCCGCTTGCTTACTGTTGATGGCAGGGTATTGCAGATTGAAAATATCAATGGTTCTATGAAGAATCATATTCTTAATATAGAACAGATCCAACCTGGTTATTATCTATTAGAAGTAATGACTAGTGAAGGAAGGAAGACATTGCCAATCATTAAACAATGATAAACTTGAAAGTATAGTTAATGAAAAGTCCCTTCTTGGAAGGGACTTTTTTGTGTGGAGAACAGGGGAGTCGAACCCCTGACCTCTTGCATGCCATGCAAGCGCTCTAGCCAACTGAGCTAG
>JBKCGY010000114.1:0-2566 GCA_046303015.1 Bacteroidota bacterium
ATTTTCGGGGAGAGGCCAGTCTCAGCACATGGATCTATCGTATTGCGCTGAACACAGCACTTTCATCGATCCGAAAAAATAAACGAAAGGTTTCTGTTAGCTATCCTGAAAATATTCCGTACGAGGTGTCCGAAGAAAACAAAGACAATATACGAGAAGACAAATTACAGTTTTTATACCAGGCAATAGCCGGTTTAACGGAAATAGAATGCGCATTGGTCATGTTGTATCTCGACGAAAAGAGTTACGATGAAATGGAAGAAATCATGGGAATCAGTGCAGGCACCTTACGTGTGAAAATGAACCGCATCAAAGAAAAATTAAAAAAACAAAAAAAAGACTTCGAATATGGAACTTGAAAAATTAAAAGAAATGCTGAATCAGTCCACCGCTTCCAACAATGAAGTATCAGCAACATCTCTTCAAAAAATATTAAGTACAAAATCGAAATCAGTCATTGGAAAGATGAAGCGAAATCTGCTGATTGAATTATCAATCATGGTATTATTTTATGGATACATCATCTTTAAACATTTTAATCAAATGATGGGATTGATTTGGCTTTTAATCATTGTAGAGCTTTTTTATCTGATTTATTTTATGATCAAATACCGCTTACTGAATCGACTCGAATGCCCGTCCTGTGAAATAAAATCAAACCTGAAACAGCAACTGAATACACTGGAGCGCCTGCTTCGCTTTTATTTATGGTCGGGCGTACTGGTTGTCCCAGTGACCATACTGAGTGCATGTTGGATTGGATACGCATATACCTCGCCGGGAGAACTTCCTCAGGAGCCTTCTTTTCTTCTGCTGACTTCGGCTATTATTCTTGCAACTACGCTTCTGCTATGCATACCACTTTACTTTTTTACAAAATGGTATATCCGAAAACTATATGGCAATTATATCGAAAAATTAAAGATGATGATGCATGAGTTAAATGAGGAGGCTCCCATCAATTCCTAAAAATTTTAAATACAATACATCATGAAAAAAATCATGCCCATTCTTACCACAGTCATCCTGCTAAGTATTTGTTCTGTATCGGCACAAACCAATAGTTCAAACTCATTATTATGGGAAATCAGCGGTAAAGGATTGAAACAGCCCTCCTATTTATTTGGAACCATTCATGTGATTTGCAAGGAAGATTTTGTGTTGTCTGAAAGCATTCAAAAAAAATGGGAAAATGCAGATCAGGTATTTCTGGAACTGGACATGGATGATCCAAAACTTCAAATGGAGTTGATGAAGATGATGCTGCTTCCCAAAGGCTCAACACTCCAATCTATTTTTGGCAAGGAAGGATTTGACAAACTGGATCAGTTTTTCAAAGACAAGATGGGCATGTCGGCTATCGCTTTCAATGGATATAAACCAATGATAGTGATGAGTTTACTTTATCAGAAATTATTGCCCTGTAAGGAGGTAGCATCATATGAAACATCTTTCATGGATATCGCTAAAAAACACAAAAAAGATATTCAGGGTCTGGAAAGTTTAGAAGCACAAATGGGTGTATTTGATGCTATCCCTGATCAGAAAGAAGCTAAATCCATTTTATACATGATAGCAGAAAATGAAAAACAAAATAATGAATTGGAGAAAATGATTGGCTTATATAAAGGAAAAGATGTAGAAGCACTGTATCGGTTTACAATGGAATCGCCTTCCAGTTTAGGTGATGCAGAACTTTTTTTGCATGGCCGTAACCGAAGCTGGATTCCGGTTATGGATGCTTCTCTACAGAAAGCAACCTGCTTTTTTGCTGTAGGAGCCGCTCATCTGGGAGGAGAACAGGGATTGATCCATCTGCTGCGCAAAGCGGGATATACGGTGAAACCGGCTTCGGAATAATAATGCCAACTTATAACTAACTCTCCCCCGGTTCGTGTCTCCACGAACCGGGAAAATTTATTAACCTTGTTTCGTGAGGACACGAACCAAGGATTGGGATTCCCCTCAACGTCTCCTGCAAGGGGCGTTGAGGATTATTTACGCAAGTCCTCTTTGAGAGAAGTTGCTGGTAATGAAAACAACTTCCCTGGTTTTGCCTTTTGACTTTTGCCCTTCCACAAAAACTTGTCCATTTAACCCTCCAGCCGTATTTTTGCAGCGCCTTAATGGCAATCAAACATTAATTATGACAACTCGCATCCATCCTCACCATTTGCACTTTACCCATCATGGGTAAGCCGTGGATTGATGCACAAACATATTCATCATGCAGGCTTACCATCAGGTGAGCCTTTTTTATTAACAGTATTATGAGCAATCAAAAACTTAAAATCGCCATTCAGAAATCAGGGCGTCTCTACGAAGATTCAGTCAAACTCCTCAATGAGTGTGGTATCGAATTGAGAAATGTAAAAGACAGATTAAGAACAGAATCTGATACTTTTCCCATTGAAGTATTCTTCCTCAGAGATGATGATATTCCCCAATACGTAGAAGACCAGGTCGCGGATATTGGTATCGTGGGAGAGAATGTCCTTTACGAAAAAAATAAAGAAGCGATCATCGTAGAACAGCTTGGTTTTGGCAAATGTCGTTTGTCGCTGGC
>JBKCGY010000115.1:0-5612 GCA_046303015.1 Bacteroidota bacterium
GCTTTACAGCCATTCGAATAATTGATAAAATAATAAATAACAATAGGGAAAGTCGAAAAAAATGGATGCTCGATGTATTTGAAAGTCAGGGCAAGAAGAATAAGTCGAATTATAAATTTCAGTTTTGGGAAACAGAAAATCATCCAATCATCATTGATGATGTAAAGAAAATGAAGCAAAGAATAGATTATATTCATGAAAACCCGGTTAAAGCCGGATTTGTATCATCACCCGAAGAATGGGTATATGGAAGTGGGGTAGATTATTTTACAGCAAATAGAAAAGGGTTGCTTAGGATTGATAGGTTATAGTAACAACTTGGCACAGGTCGTGAGACCTGCGCCAGTTACAGAATGTTTTCGGTCTCTCCTTAGACGAGACTGTTATCGGGTTGTCAGGTTGTCATTGTAATTTTGCCAAAAACATACCATGATCATTATCGACAATATATATGTGAGCAACGAAGTAGTGGAAGAGCAATTTGTGTGCGATTTGCAGCGCTGCAAAGGAGATTGTTGTGTGGAAGGCGATGCGGGGGCACCCCTGACAGAAGAAGAGAAGATACAAGTGGATACCTTGTATGAAAAAGTAAAGCCGCTGATGACAAAAGAAGGGATAGAGGTAGTAAATGAAGTGGGGCATTACATCTATGATTCGGAATTTGGCTGGGTCACCCCTACCATTGGCAGCGGAATGTGTGTGTATGGCTTTAGGGACGAAGCCGGGATTTTTAAATGCGGATTTGAGACCCTTTATAATGAAGGTAAAACCGATTGGAAAAAACCGATTTCCTGCCACCTCTTTCCCATTAAAATTTCACAAAGCGAAAATATGGAGATCGAATATGTGAATTACGAACCCAGGGAAACCCTCTGTGCTCCGGCATGTGTGCAGGGTAAAAAACTGAAAGTCCCCGTATATCAATTTTTAAAAGAACCTTTGATCCGTAAATACGGAGAAGATTTTTATGAGGTGCTGGATCAGATTGCCGGACAATATTTTGATGAAAACAAGAAAGATAAAGAAGCATAAGAACATTTATCTTCATATAAATTTTTAGAGGATTATTTGTTATGAACCCCATCGCCGAAAAATTTTTAGATGCCGGAGCTGTAAAAGCAGCTGATTTAAAACATCGGCATACCATCAACTTTAATATCGGCAAATACAACGCTAAGGTACCCGAGGGGAAATCGCAGTTTATTGATGTAATGACAGCCAGAGAGCGGGCAAAAAATATTAAGTGGCGCGCTATCGAAACGCTGGACCAGCAGTTGGAAAGTTTTGAAAAGCAATTCACGGCAAGAGGAGGAAAAGTGATCTGGGCACAAGATGCGGTTGAAGCATGTGATGAGATCCTGAAAATCTGTCGCGAGAAAAATTGCAAGACCGTCGTGAAGAGCAAGAGTATGGTTACTGAAGAGATTCATCTCAATGAATTTCTTGAATCCAATCATATCGAAAGTGTGGAAACCGACCTGGGGGAATATATTCAGCAGCTGGATGGTGAAGCTCCTTACCATATCGTTACACCTGCCATGCATAAAAGTAAAGAAGATGTAGCGAAACTCTTTGCAGAAAAATTGGGTACCGATCCCAATGCTACGCCTAAAGAACTAACGCAAGTAGCGAGAAAGATTTTAAGAGAAAAATATGTATCTGCCGAAATTGGCATTACAGGAGCAAATTTTATTTTGGCTGACATTGGCGGTATTGCTGTAACGGAAAATGAAGGCAATGCACGATTAAGCACTGCATTCCCTAAAACGCATATCGTTATTGTAGGTATTGAAAAGGTAATTCCTTCCATTAATGACTTAAGTTTATTCTGGCCCCTGCTAGCTGCTTATGGTACCGGTCAGTATATGACCGTTTATAACAGTATTTTATCCGGACCCCGTCAACCCAATGAAACCGATGGACCTGAAGAGATGATCGTAATTCTGCTCGATAACGGCCGCACCAATGTGTTGAGCAACCCCGCTACTCGCGAAGGTTTATACTGCATCCGTTGTGGCGCCTGCCTGAATGCCTGTCCGGTTTACAAAAATATCGGCGGCCATAGTTATGGCACCACCTATAGCGGCCCCATTGGAAAAGTATTGACCCCGCACTTAAAAGAGCTGGATGATTATAAACATCTGAGTTATGCATCTTCTCTTTGCGGTAACTGTACAGAAGTGTGTCCGGTACGCATCAATCTGCATGAATTATTATTGGAAAACCGAGCAGAGGCCGTGGAGCATGGATTAGCTCCTTTCGGAGAACGGATTGCCTGGAAAGTGTGGAAGCAGATCTCTTTACACCGTAGTCTGATGAATCAGGGCAAAGCCAAAATGAAAACCTGGATGATCAAACATTTCGTAAAAAGCTGGTCGAGGCAGCGGGGCGAACTACAATTCCCTGAAAAAAGCTTTAACCAGTTGTGGAGAGAAAAAAAGGGAGGATAATGCTATATGCTAATATATACTCCAACCATTACCTCACGCATTAAATATATTTTCCAATACATCGGAGAAATCACAGGGCTTTCTGTCGAATTAACGGATTCGATTAGCCGATACAAAAATGCCCCAACCACAAAGCTGAATTACTCATCTGAAAAGATAGAAGAAAATGAATATCAGATAATTCCTTGTGGATTATTACAGGAAAAAGGAATCCGTATTGTTGAGATTAAGATGAATAATTCCGGACCAATTCCATTTTTTTTTGAAACACCCGGCACCTTCCCGTTTGATTTACCTGCTGCCATATTTTATCTGATCAGCAGATACGAAGAATATCTATCATTTATCCCTGATTTATATGAAAGATATCCGCATGAAAATTCACTGGCAACAAAAGAAAATTTTCTGCACAGGCCACTGGTAGATGAATGGATGAATGAATGGATGAAGCAGTTGCAAGTATTTTTTCCATCTCTTCCCATTCGGGTGCCAATGTTTCGTTTTATTCCAACCTATGATATTGATATTGCCTGGAGTTATCTGCATAAGAGTGTGATTAGAAATATGGGAGGAGCCATAAAAAATCTCAACACAATATCGGAAAGAATTCGCGTACTCGCCGGAAAAGAAAAAGACCCGTACGACTGCTATGATACGCTGCGACAATTACATCAAGAATACGAACAAAGACCCATCTATTTTTTTCTGGTTGCCAATAAAAAATCATCCCTTGATAAAAACATCAACCCACACAACAAAGCATTCAAACAACTTATTGAAAAAACAAGTACACATGCAATTGTAGGTCTACATCCATCAGGTTACAGCCACACTGACCCCTCAATAGTAAACACAGAAAAGAAATTTTTAGAAAAGATTATTGAGCGCTCTGTTATTCACAGCAGACAACATTATTTAAAATTTAGTTTGCCAAAAACGTATCACACGCTCGTTAAAGCAGGCATAACGCACGATTACAGTATGGGCTACGGCTCAGTCAATGGTTTTCGCGCAAGTACATCCCGATCTTTTCTTTGGTATGATTTGAAAATGGAAGAAGTCACTTCATTAAGAATTCATCCAATGGCGTGGATGGATGCTAATTCATATTACGAAAACAAATTCACTCCAGCAGAAGCGCTAGATGAATTAGAAAAAACATATAAAAGAGTTAATGATCTCGGAGGAGATTTTATCATGATTTCTCATAACCATTTACTCGGAGACAGGAGTGAATGGGTTGGTTGGCCGGATCTTTATTTTAATTGGTGTAATAAAATTTATCAGGAATTATAATCTTAAAATGCGTATATCAAAGAAGATATTATATCAAAAGGTGATTGATCATTTTTCTGCCACTCAGCCGAATGCTGAAACCGAACTCTTATACGACAATCCTTTTCAGCTACTCGTAGCCGTTATCTTGTCTGCCCAATGTACCGACAAGAGAGTGAATGAAACAACACCGAAAATTTTTCGATATTTCCCAGATGCTTTATCTATGAGTAAAGCCAGTTTTGAGGAATTATTCCCACTCATCAAAAGCATTTCTTATCCTAATAATAAAACAAAGCACCTGATTGGGATGGCGCAGAAACTTATCGCAGATTATAATGGAGAAGTGCCATTACAAGTGGAAGAACTAATAAAGCTTCCCGGCGTGGGAAGAAAAACAGCCAACGTTATTACTTCTGTCATCGATGCGCAACCCAATATGGCTGTTGACACCCATGTTTTTAGGGTTAGCAGAAGAATTGGTTTGGTGCCTTCGACTGCTACGACACCACTCGCAGTTGAAAAAGCATTAATCAAACATATTCCAGAGGAGCTCATTCACAAAGCGCATCATTGGCTGATTTTACACGGACGATATGTTTGCACAGCACGAAATCCAAAATGTGAAACATGCGGGTTGATTGAAATTTGCACCTATGGAAAAAAATTATTGATTCGGTATATGTAAGAAAGCATCGAGCACTCCTTTTGTGCTCTTGCCTCCACCTTGTTGGCTTGTATATAAAATATCATCTATCTTCCAATGGTTGTCTTCCTGAATCAAAACAATGGTATCAGACCATGTTTGATTATAATGTTGATTGGTAAACTTAACCTCCGCCTTTACTGTATTATTATATACAACAGTATGAACAATTTGATGCGAAGTTGCCCCCTCCATCAAACTTGTATAAATATCTCCTTCTATCATCAAAGGCTTATCAGTAGAACCGATTGACTTGAGTCTGCCAGCATCTTCTTTTTGCTTCAAAGCTGCCGCCTCAATTTTTTCATTAAGTCCCTTACTTAACAAACTTTTATCCGCCACCCTGTAATCACCCGGCTTATAATTAGCGTAGAAGTCGCTAATGGTTTTATTAGCTGCACTTATATCTACTCCGGAGCATGCATAAAAAAGAGAGCATGCAAAAATGATGGTCATTAAATTCGTAAATCTGATAAAATAGTTATACATATGAATTAAATTTTACTCTTCAGCATCCTCATCTGAAGTTTCTGTGATAGGTTCATTATTCTTTCCTCTACCCATTTTTACAATAGGCTTGTCTTGCGTTCCTGTAATATTAAATGGAATTCCAATAATTCCCAAAGGTGGAAGCCCTAATCTGAATTTTAAATTTAATTTGCCATCAAAAGAAGTCTGTCCCTGGATTTTAGGTCGGAATCCGGCAATACGCATTTTAACAGGCTTAAGGGTAATGATATTATTTTTGATGGATGTTTTAATTTCTACATTGGAAACATCGGGATTATTTAGACTGTCTTTTTCTGCTACTTTACTCACCGCCGTGAACAATTTGAACCCTTTGATTTTGGCTTTATGTACAGACAGCGTTCCTTCTCCTTCCAAACTGGGATACACCGGGTTCATGCCAGCATCTAATTTGCCTTTCAATAATTGCAACTGAGACTCAGCCTAAAACATTTGTTACACAAAGCAAGCTACATATGTGATGAAAAACTAAGTAGCGCAATGCGCACCTGCGCGTGCAGGCGCCGCGAAAGCTCGAGCTGCTCTTGAGCTTCGCCCAACGCACGTGAACGAGCGCCTGACTGTAGCAGCAGATCACTGCTGCACTCGTGCAACTGGGGCAGCGAAAGAGGATGAGTGGATTGCAGAGTGAAATTTGCAGTGATATGTATATA
>JBKCGY010000116.1:0-5729 GCA_046303015.1 Bacteroidota bacterium
ATTAGCACGTTAATCTGAATATTCAAATCTCAAATGGCAATACACAGTATGCCATGGCTGCCTAATCAGTGATTGGGAAGTCATTAGGGCCGCCGAACAGGTTGATCTGTTACCATGTTCCGCCGCCGACTCAAAAACAAATACAGATTGCTGCAACGAAAGGCTGTGCCCGTTGCTTAAGACCATCCAGCTAAGTAGCCCATTGGTAGGTTCAGGTCCTGTTGGCTGCCGACAATCAATCATGAAATAAACATGTAGAAAGCTTTTGACGAATATGTTTGGACAGGGGTTCGATTCCCCTCAGCTCCACTTTGCAACTGTTTATCTAATTATTGACGATAAACAGTTTTCTATTTTAGCCCACATGTAGATCCCAATTTGAGGTTTAACTTCCATTTTACTTGATTATATATAATCAGTTTATAGTAAAATTGAGCAGTGAATAGACAAAAAGCGGGTAGGCCTACAGGACTTCGAAATATTTATACATTTATTGCATTCAAATGCTTTATTTGTATAAATCATGGTCACTGTTTATTATTTCTGGCAATCATTATTATTTTCTAAAATAACATCGTAGCGCAAACGGGAGAATTAGCTAAATAATTGCCTTCAGATTTTTTGGAGTTTTTAATTAGGAAAATATTATATCGCATTAAAAACCAATAATTCATACTGTTCGGTTAATTTTTAAAAAATCTTTACTGGCGCAGTGTCTCCAGACCTGTGCCTAAGTGTTACTTATTCTTAAAGTCTTATTGTTACTTTCAAAAAAGGTTGTCAGTCCCGCAATAAGCGGGATGTTTTCGTGGTTGTCTTGGTTGTCTTTGTTAATCTGCTTGTTTTTACTTTACTCTTTAATAACCTTTATGAATTATTAAAATCAACTATGATAACCATGATAACTATGACAACAAGGACAACTTCTTCCGCTCCGCGCGTTCTGCCTTGCCAGCACCCCACATTTCGTTCCTCAATTTAATCCTTTGTGGGCTTTATGTGAAATTTCAGTCATCAATAAATGCTGACTTTTCATAAGTGTATTTTTTATTGTTTTTAATTAATCAAGAGTTTGTATTAGCTTGTGTTTTATTATAAAATATTATTTTGCCCATCACAACCAATATCGAAGAAATCAGTATCATCTCACAGAAAAAACAACATGAAAATGATGCTTTCTCTGTTTTTTTAAAAAGCCAGCCGGGTAAAGCTGTTGATGAAATTGTTTTTAGGCTTAATGAAGAAATTGCGCCAAAGATCGATTGTACAAAATGTGGCAACTGCTGTAAAACACTCATGATTCAGGTGGAATCGGATGAGGCTGCATTAGTATCTGATAAAATGAATATTTCATTGGTTGCTTTTGAAACCAATTATGTTGAAAAGAGCAGCAACGGTCAAATGATTATTAACGCTATCCCTTGCCATTTTCTTTCTGATCATAAATGTACCATCTACGAGCATCGCTTCAGTGGCTGCCGGGAATTTCCGGCGCTGCATTTACCCTATTTTACATCAAGACTTTTTACCACATTCATGCATTATGACCGCTGCCCCATCATATTTAACGTGATTGAGGCCTTAAAACAAGAGTTGTCTTTTACTATGAATGAACGCTAATAGTAGGGTAATGGCAGATGCCAGTATTCAACTTTGAGAAAGAATACATATATTTAATATTAAAGTCTTAAAGAGATAGATGCAGAAAAACCCCATTTTATTAATTAGTGCTTTGGCAATCTTATGCGTAATGACAATAATGTCATTTGCTCAGCCCGTCAATAAAGATACAAGCCATAATTCCAGGGTAGAGTATGGTATCGCAAGCTATTATGCAGATAAATTCAATGGAAGAAGAACAGCTAACGGAGAAATTTTCAGCCAGGATAAACTAACGGCAGCCCATAATTCTCTGCCCCTGGGAACCTACATAAGGGTTACCAATCTGAGAAATAACAAATCTGTGAAAGTGAAAATTAATGACCGTTTGCACCGAAAAAATAAACGATTGGTTGATTTGTCAAAAGCCGCCGCTCGAAAGATCGGTTTTCTGAAAATGGGTATTACAAGGGTTAAAGTAAAGGTATTGCATTGATTTTTGCTAAATTATTCGTTATAAGCCCTATATTTGTCGCTATAAACTAATTGATATGAAAAGAATTTTCTTTTTGGCACTATTTCTTTTTTCGGGTTTTACAACCCTTTTGTTCGCGCAAGATAAAAGTAAAAAGCAACCTTCTTTTGGATTTCAGTTTTCTTTTATTGATTTCCCAACGGCTCAAGATCTCAGAACAAGTACTTTAGCTTCTGTTCTTGATGCTAAACAATGGTCTAAGGTTGGAAGAATGGAGCCTTCCCTCACAGTGCTATACGCACAGGGCCTCCATTCAAATGTTGATTTTATGTCCCGTTTAACTTCTTCATTCCTCAGATATCCATTCAGAACGAAAACAGATCTAGTATCTGATGACAGAATTTATGCTGAGGTTGATGCTACGGTAAATGTAAAACTGTTGACCGATAACTATATAGTGGTACCTTACTTGCAAGCTGGTGTAGGTGCTGCTATGACACAGGGTACATTTATGGCTCAAATTCCCCTGGGCGTAGGTTTACAGGTTAATGTTGGTCGCAATACTTTTATCAATCTTAATTCAAATTACAGAGTTCCTGTAACGGCTCCGGCTAATTACAGTTTAATGCACTCCTTTGGGGTGTTGAGTTCTATATTGAACGATAAGCCGGTAGCACCCAAACCGCTTCCTCCTGCCCCTAAGCCTGTCCCTCCTGTGGATGGTGACGGAGATGGAATCGTTGATTCTTTGGATGCTTGTCCTGATGTTGCAGGTTTAAAAGAGTTTAATGGTTGTCCGGAGTCCGATAAAGATGGTATTATGGACAAAGAAGATAAATGTCCTAATGAACCTGGTTTGGCAAAATATGGTGGTTGCCCAATACCGGATTCTGATAAGGATGGCATTAATGATGAAGTTGATAAATGTCCAAATGAACCTGGCGTAGAAAGATATGAAGGTTGTCCGATACCTGATACCGATAAGGACGGTGTAAATGATGAAGAAGACAAATGCCCTGCAGTACCTGGCTTGGTTGAAGAAATGGGTTGTCCTGCTGTAGATTTCAAAACAGGAGATATATTATTTAGTACAGGTAGCTCTGTATTGAGTGCTAAAGCTAAAAAATCACTTGATCTATTGGCGAAATTCCTCAATGCAAATTCTGATGTAAAAGCATATTTGGGTGGTCACGCAGATAACACAGGAACGGAGGAAAGAAATACCAATCTTTCTATAGAGAGATCGAAAAAGACCTCTGCCTACTTAGTTAGTAAAGGCGTATCCGCAGAAAGGCTCAATACCGAGGGGTATGGATCTACGAAACCTGCAGATGATAATAGTACTGTTAAAGGAAGGTCTAAAAACAGAAGAGTTGATGTTTCCTTAAAACGTTATTGATTATTTGAATCCTCTAATCTCATAAAAAAGGCCGGCCGATAAAGTCCGGCCTTTTTTATAGAGTATAAAAGACTTTTTTTACATTTATCAAGGTTGCTATTATACATAAATCCATCAAGCCATGAAACAGCAGATTATAAAGCCTGAACTTTTTTCACTGAATCGAAAAAGGTTTATAAAGGAGATGTTACCCAATTCGATCGCCATTTTTGTAAGTAATGATGAATGGCCTTCAAATGGGGATGCGCTTCACTCATTCAAACAAAATAGTGATTTGTACTGGCTTATGGGTATCAATCAAGAGGATTCCATGCTGATTCTTTTTCCTGATCATCCTGAACAGGAGTATCGAGAAGTTCTTGTGTTAGTACGACCGAATGAATTAAAAGAAAAATGGGATGGCAAACGCCTCCGAGTAGATCAGGCCAAAGCTATATCCGGAGTTCAGAAGGTCATCTGGCTTGACTCCATTGATGCCTTGCTGCAACAGTGGGTGCACTTAGCAGATCATATTTATCTCGGATCCAATGAAAATGACAGAAAGGCTACCGCTATACAAACAAGAGAATATCGTTTTATTGAAGATATGAGATCAAGATTTCCGTTACATCAATATCATCGGGCGGCTAAGATTATGAAAAAACTGAGGGCTGTTAAAACTGCTCATGAAATTGAGTTGATGCAACAGGCTATTCATATTACAGAAAATACTTTTCGGGGGTTATTGCAATTCGTTCGGCCGGGTATCTACGAAAATGAGATAGAAGGGTTTATATGGCAGTCTTTTCTCACCCATGGCTCTACGGGGCCGGCATATGGTTCCATTATCGCGGGAGGGGATAATGCCAGGATATTACATTACATTGAAAATAATAATCAATGTCGGGATGGAGAATTGATATTAATGGATTTTGGTGCTGAGTATGGGGGATATTGTGCTGATCTTACGCGCACCATTCCAGTAAATGGGAAGTTTACCAAACGACAAAAAACGATTTATAATGCCTGTCTTCATTTACATGATTATGCGAAATCATTATTAAGACCTGGTATTTCTATAGTCGATTATACAAACAAAGTAGGAGATGAGGCTTCACGTATTTTCCTGAAAATTGGTATTCTCCGCAAGTCAGATCTTAAAAATGAGGACGCGCAAAACAGAGCCTATAGGAAATATCTGTATCATGGCATTTCCCATCATCTGGGTATAGATGTGCATGATCTGGGTACTCGTACTGAACCCATTCAAGCGGGAATGGTATTCACCGTAGAACCCGGTATTTATATTGAGCAGGAACAAATAGGAGTGAGAATTGAGAACAATGTGTGGGTTACCAAAAATGGAAATAAAGATCTTATGAAGTCTATTCCAATAACAGTGGAGGAAATTGAGGCCTGTATGAAACGTAATAATTAATTTTGTAATCGTAACAATCCAATTCGATATGAGATCATTAATTCTTTTTATTTCATGGTTTATAATCTTATCTCCTTCTGCTTCTTCTGCTATTGTAAGAGATCCTTCCGTTATGCCAACAACTTCCGTTACGAATTCGGTGGATAAAAAAGTTAAAAAACAAAAACTGGCTGCGTTTAAAAAAAGATTGAAGTCTTTAAAGAAGTATGATAATGCGAATGACCGAATGGTATTATTAGTGATCTTGGCTGTCATTATCCCACCCTTGGCTGTGTACCTACATCAAGATGAAATCAATATCAAATTCTGGGTAAGTATTCTGCTGACACTTTGTTTCTGGATCCCAGGAGTGATCTATTCTTTACTGGTGGTACTTGATGCTATTTAATACGACCGTATAAGCTGCCGCCTTTGTTAAATAGTCTGTTTATTTTCTGTTCAACAGATGAATCTTTTTCAAGTGCGGGAGCATGATGCTTCTTTATTCTCGCATCGAACACTACAGGTCCATTGCACCCCCAGTGTTTATAGATTGTACTTGCATGAATCCCATAGATGTCGTGTGAAGGATTGCACCGTGTATAGGTAACCCATAAATAGTTGCCGATATTTTCGGAAAGGAATGCACTGTCATCGCAGATAACGATCTGAGCAACTTCATGGCTATTCCATCCTTTTAATTGCTCATGTAAATCGTGCATCTCTCTTTGTGCCGATTCATAAGTGGTGAATCCTTTTGTCTGGATGGCGATTACGCCGGGTATACAGAGCCGAGGATTTTCAAATCCTTTTAATTCCTTCAGATAATCGGGAACTTCTCTGCATAATTCTCTGATCTT
>JBKCGY010000117.1:0-4625 GCA_046303015.1 Bacteroidota bacterium
GCCCTCAACAACGGTATTCTTCCAATCACGGTTTCAGAAAAATTCCTGCAACAGATTTTTGAGTTGTCAAATGAAGATGAACTTCGCATCAATCTCATTGATCAATCGATCACCATCGAATTGACTGGTGCATCGGAATCATTCGATATTAATCCCTATAAAAAAACTTGCCTGATCAACGGATACGATGATATTGACTATTTACTTAGCTTAAAAGATAAAATCCAAGAATATGAACAATCCATCTAATACGAAGAAAATTGCCTTATTGCCCGGTGATGGTATCGGTCCTGAAGTAACGACCCAGGCAAAAAAAGTACTGGAAGCCATTGCCTCGCATTACAATCATACATTTGAATTTAAAGAAGGGTTGATTGGTGCAGCGGCGATTGACGCAACAGGTTCTGCATTGCCTCAGGAAACCATTGATATTTGTCTCGACAGCGATGCGATTCTTTTCGGTGCGGTAGGTCACCCTAAATATGATAAAGATCCGAATGCTAAAGTGCGCCCCGAACAAGGCATCCTCGGTATTCGCAAAGCATTGCAACTGTTTGCCAATATCCGTCCGGTAACTACATATGGCTCTTTACATCATCTTTCTCCGCTCAAATCAGACAGGCTGGAAGGGGTTGATTTTGTCATCATCCGCGAACTCACAGGTGGAATTTATTTTGGTGAAAAACAAACGAGTGCGGATGGCAATCAAGCATCGGATCTCTGCATCTATACGCGTGAAGAAATTGAGCGGATCGCACATGTGGCTTTTCAGTATGCATCACAACGAAAAAATAAATTATTGCTGGTAGATAAAGCCAATGTGCTGGATACATCCCGTCTATGGCGTAAGGTGGTGCAGGAAATTGCTGCGCAATATCCGAATGTGGAAGTGGATTATATGTTTGTGGATAATGCAGCGATGCAGATCATGATGCATCCGGCTCAGTTCGATGTGGTGCTTACTGAAAATATGTTTGGTGATATCCTGAGTGATGAAGCCAGTGTGTTGACAGGTTCATTAGGTATGCTGCCTTCATCTTCGGTGGGTAATAAGACGGCTTTATTTGAGCCTATCCATGGTTCTTATCCGCAGGCTGCCGGAAAAGATATTGCGAACCCGATCGGCGCTATTCTGTCTGCTGCCATGCTGCTGGATCATCTGGGATTGAAAGAAGAGGCATCGGTTGTGAGAATGAGTGTATCCTGGACGCTGGCGAATCATTTTGTAACCAAAGATATCGACTCAGTAAATTTTTATTTTACTTCAACGATCGGTGATCTCATTGCAGATTATGTATCAGGGAAAATTCCGGGTGGGGTGAAGCAGGAAAATATTGAATTAAGAAAATCAACGATTATTTAATGCAAGAGCTCAACAGATATTCGAAAGTCCTTACGCAGGATGTGACACAGCCCGCGGCTCAGGCGATGTTGTATGGCATTGGCTTGAAAGAGGCAGACATGCACAAAGCACAGGTTGGTATTGTGAGTATGGGCTATGATGGTAATACCTGCAATATGCATCTGAATGATTTGGCTGCTATTGTAAAAAAATCGGTGTGGGAAAATGAGATGGTAGGATTGATTTTTAACACCATTGGCGTGAGTGATGGTATTAGCAACGGTACCGATGGTATGCGTTATTCACTGATCAGTCGTGATCTGATTGCTGATAGTATTGAAGCCGTTTGCGGTGCACATTATTATGATGGCATTATTGCAGTTCCGGGATGTGATAAAAATATGCCGGGTTCGGTAATTGCAATGGGGCGCTTGAATCGTCCTTCGATCATGGTGTATGGTGGAACGATTGCGCCGGGTCATTACAAAGGAGAAGAATTAAATATCGTTTCTGCTTTCGAAGCACTGGGAAGAAAAATAGCAGGCACGATTGACGAAGCGGATTTCAAAGGTATCGTGATGAATGCTTGTCCGGGCGCAGGTGCATGTGGTGGTATGTACACGGCCAATACGATGGCGAGTGCCATTGAGGCTTTGGGTATGAGTCTGCCTTATTCTTCTTCCAATCCTGACTTGAGTGAGGAGAAAAAAGAAGAGTGTGTGCAGGCAGGGAAAGCGATTCGTCTGTTGCTCGAAAAAAATATTTGTCCTTCCGATATTATGACGCGTAAGGCATTCGAAAATGCGGTTACCGTTATAATGACATTAGGTGGATCTACCAATGCGGTCTTGCATCTGATCGCCATGGCATATAGTGTGGGTGTGGAATGGACGCAGGATGATATTCAACGAATCAGTGATCGTGTACCTGTGTTGGCGGATTTAAAACCCAGTGGTAAGTATTTAATGGAAGATGTACACAAGATGGGCGGGGTGCCAGCCGTGATGAAATATCTTTTGCAAAAAGGTCTGCTGCATGGTGATTGCATAACGGTAACAGGCAAAACGATTTCAGAAAATTTAAGTGAAGTGCCTGATCTAGATTTTGATGCACAGAAAGTGATTTTCCCTCTCGAAAATCCTATCAAGCAAACAGGTCACTTGCAAATCTTATATGGCAATCTCGCAGAAAAAGGAAGTGTGGCGAAAATCACCGGTAAAGAAGGAGAGCTATTTGTCGGTCCGGCCAGCGTATTTGATGGTGAACAAGATCTGATACAAGGCATTCAGTCCGGCAGAGTGAAAGCGGGTGATGTTGTCGTTATTCGTTATGTGGGTCCACGCGGCGGTCCAGGTATGCCTGAAATGTTGAAACCTACTTCTGCTATCATTGGTGCAGGATTGGGTAAATCCGTAGCATTAATTACTGATGGTCGTTTTAGTGGCGGGACACATGGGTTTGTGGTGGGGCATATTACTCCAGAGGCTTTTGATGGAGGTTTAATTGCATTCGTGAAAGATGGAGATATCATTGAGCTGGATGCTACTAATAGAAAGATGACTTTGAAAGTAAGTGATGAGGAAATTGAAAAGAGAAGAAAGGATTGGGTACGTCCGGAATTAAAAGCAAAGAAAGGGCTTCTGTTCAAATTCGCGCAGCGTACCACTACGGCTGCTGAGGGATGTGTGACGGATGCGGTGAAGGAACAATAATTTAAAACTTTAAACTTAAAAGTTAAAACTGGAATACTATTCATCAACTTTTAAGTTTTCACTTTTAACTATTATAAAAATGAAATTACGGAGCGTCATCCTGAGCGTAAGCGAAGGATCTCTTTAGGGAAATGGCCTCGAAAATGAGATGTTTCGCTAATGCTCAACATGACGTTAAAAAGTATTAATTACAATTGAATATTAAGATGCAACCAGCAGCAGTATCATCTACAACATCTTCAAAAGAAACCTCTCGCCAAATCAGCGGAAGTGAAGCGGTGCTCGATGCACTGGTACAGGAAGGCGTTTCCACCATCTTTGGTTATCCGGGTGGTGCCATCATGCCCATCTACGATGCTTTGTACGATTATAATGATCGCTTACAACATATTCTGGTTCGTCACGAACAGGGTGCGATACATGCTGCTCAGGGTTATGCCAGAGCAGGAGGAAGAACCGGCGTGGTTTTTGCAACGAGTGGTCCGGGTGCAACGAACCTGGTTACAGGTCTGGCTGATGCGATGATCGATTCAACACCGCTGGTATGTGTAACCGGACAAGTGTTTGCCCATCTATTAGGTACGGATGCATTTCAGGAAACAGATGTGATAAACATCACAACACCGGTAACGAAGTGGAATTATCAGGTAACAGATGCCAATGAAATTCCAGAAGTGATGGCAAAAGCATTTTATATTGCCGGAAGTGGAAGGCCGGGACCTGTAGTGGTTGATATTACGAAGAATGCACAATTGCAGTTATTTGAATATGCCGGTTATAAAAAGTGCGAACATATCAGAAGTTATCGTCCAAAACCTACCGTTAGAAAAGAATATATTGAACAGGCAGCTGCTATAATCAATAAAGCAGAAAGACCATTTGTGATCTTTGGTCAGGGTGTGATATTGGGTAATGCGGAAAATGAATTTCGTGCTTTTATTGAGAAAGCAGGCATTCCTGCTGCGTGGACGATCATGGGCATGAGTGCTTTGTCAACTGATCATCCGCTTGCGGTTGGTATGTTAGGTATGCATGGTAATTACGGTCCGAATGTATTAACCAATGAATGTGATGTGTTAATTGCCATTGGGATGCGTTTTGATGATCGGGTTACAGGAAGACTGGATAAATACGCACGTCAGGCAAAAGTGATACATCTGGATATTGATCCTGCAGAAATAGATAAGAATGTAAAAGCTACTGTTCCGGTATGGGGCGATTGTAAAGAGACATTGCCTTTGTTGACTTCTCTTATACATTCCAAATCACATCCTGAATGGTTGCAGCGCTTTCATGATGCCATGGATAAAGAGCATACAAACTGTGTACAAAAAGAATTATACCCCGAAGATGATGTGTTAACGATGGGGGAGGTTATTCGTGAGCTAAATGAATTGACCAATGGCAATGCCATCATAGTTACGGATGTAGGTCAGCATCAAATGGTGGCTTGTCGCTATGCAAAGATGAATCATAGTCGTAGCAATATCACCAGTGGCGGATTAGGGACAATGGGGTATGCATTGCCTGCGGCGATTGGTGCGGCTTATGGTGATCCGCTTCGTACAGTC
>JBKCGY010000118.1:0-3433 GCA_046303015.1 Bacteroidota bacterium
CATAACTATAGCCTTCGAACAAAGATTTGCAACCGCAGCCATATTATGACTAACAAACAAAACTGTTCTTCCCTCGTTCACACTCACATCTTTCATCTTCCCCAAACATTTTTTTTGAAACTCCGCATCCCCTACCGCCAGAACTTCATCTACAATTAATATCTCCGGCTCCAGATGAGCAGCCACCGCAAAAGCAAGGCGGACATACATGCCGCTACTGTATCTTTTAACAGGTGTATCAATATATCTTTCCACTCCGGCAAAATCAACAATCTCATCAAACTTCCTTTCAATCTCTCTTTTAGTCATGCCAAGTATAGCGCCGTTTAAAAAAATATTTTCCCGACCACTTAGCTCAGGATGAAAACCGGTTCCAACTTCCAACAAAGAAGCAACCCGACCTTTTATTTTCACTGAACCGGTTGTAGGCGCAGTTGTTCGGCTCAATATTTTTAAAAGCGTACTTTTCCCTGCACCATTTCGTCCGATAATGCCAAGCACTTCACCATGCTCAACTTCAAAATTGATATCCCTTAGCGCCCACACATAATCACTGTCTCCTTTCTGAGACCGATCATTTGTCTCTCCTATTTGTAAATAAGGATCCTCCTTCCCACGTATCCGATGCCACCAGCGATTGATATCATGCGAAATCGTACCGGTGCTAACTGAACCAAGCCGGTATTGTTTTGATAGGTTTTCGACTTTGATGACGGAATTCAAGGTTGATGATTTGTTGATTCGTTTATTTGTTGATTCGTAGTCTTATTGATTGAAACAACTTTTCCTAAGAGCATTAATTTTATTTGAAATCATTTCTATTTCTTCTCGAAAAAGATGCAAATCCTCATCAGAAATACATGTAAGATCATGAGAAATAATCAACTGATTGAGCAATTCAATTAAACTTTAAAATGCCATTTGATAAAAATTAGCCTAATCTTTTTTTGAAGATCTTCCTGATCCTTCTGCAATATTTGAAACAACACTTACACCAGATCTTCTCATCTGACTGCTCAAACCATACTTTTCCTCTGCAGGCAAGTTCTCAGTTAATTCATAAATTTTCTTGACCAAAGCTCTGGCATCATGCAAAACCTGTAACTTTTCAAAAGCATAAATATATCGCATTAATTAACAAACAGATTGTAGGGCAAATCAACGAATCAACAAACCCACGAATCAACTTTTAATTTTCCTCGCCGGATTCCCCAGATATACGCCCGGCTCCGTTATATCTTTCGTCACCACCGCCCCTGCGCCAATCACTACGTCATCGCAAATATTTACAGGCAATAAAGTTGCATTGCTACCGATAGAAACTCGATTACCAATTTTTGTTTCTTTCCATAAATCCTGATTGCCATGCGCTGGGCCACCTTCAATGAAAGTGTCATTTATAAACATCACACCATGCCCAATAAAACAATCATCTCCGATAGTGACCAGTTCGCAGATAAAACTGTGCGACTGTATTTTACATCGCTTTCCGATTGCAACATTTTTCTGAATTTCTACAAACGGACCTATAAAAGAATCATCATCAATACTACAACCATATAAATTCACCGGCTCAACAATATGTACACGCTCGCCAAAGCGAACATCTTTTATACCCGATTGTAAAAAAACAGGTTTATTGGACATTGGCTGACTTATAAATTTTTTCAATTAATACAACCGTCTTCATGGCTTCGTACATATCCGTTGTTTTGGCTGCCTTATTTTCTAATACATCTATCACATTGTCATAAAACAAACCATGATTACTCATTGAACCGGTATAGCTGCCGTACTGATTGGGAGGACTTGACACGTTATTATCGTTTATCGTATGATCCTCTATCTGCTGATAAACAAGCTGATTCAAATATTCACCGCCTACCTTCACAGTTCCCCTTTCCCCAAAAATGGTAATCGAACCTTCCATGTTTTTTCTGTATGCATTCGTTGTAAAACCGATACTTCCAATGGCTCCTTTATAAAATTGTAAAGAAACTACACCTGTATCTTCAAATTCAGTAATACCCGCATGCGAATAATTTTTCATCACCGAATGCACTTCAGTCACCTTGTCGTTCATCAGCCACAACATCAGATCAATAAAATGACTGAATTGTGTATATAGAACGCCGCCATCTAACGATTTGGTTCCTCGCCAAGATTCTTCTTTGTAATAATCAGCATCACGATGCCAAAAACAATTTAGCTGCACACTAAAAATTCTACCAAGTCTTCCATCATCAATTGCTTTCTTTAACTCAACAATAGGTGGATTATATCGATTCTGTTTGACGATAAATAATTCTTTCCGGTTTTTTTGTGCAGCATCTATCATCCATTCACAGTCCTCTGTTCTAATCGCCATCGGCTTTTCACAAATCACATGAACTCCTTTTTGAAGTGCATAAACCGACTGTTCTGCATGCAATCCGTTCGGTGTACAAATAACTGCAATATCAAAAAATGCGTTTGTAAATAAATCCTCTATGGAGTAATGTGCTGCGACCTGATATTTTGTTGCTAACGCTTTCGCTTTTACTTGATCCGTATCACAAACGGCTACCAACTCCGCTTTTGCATCGATGTGTTCGGCATGTCGATGAGCGATCTTTCCGCATCCAACAAGAGCAAATCGTAACGAAGATATTTTGGGCATAATCAAATACGCATACTGTTACACGGTATCCATAAAAGTCCGCTCAACCTTGGTAAAAATTAACGCGCCTGCTACAATAGATATCAAGCAAAAAACAGCAGGATAGATAAGGTCTGACATTACAAAACTTCCCGATTGAAAAATACAATACCTGAATCCTTCTACCACTGCACTCAAAGGGTTCCATTCTATGAAAGGGGCAAAAGATTTGTTTTCTAGAAAAGATAAGGGATATGCTACAGGAGTTGCATACATTACAAGCTGAACAGCAAAACCAATCAAAACGGTAAAATCGCGGTACTTCGTAGTGAGTGATGAAATAATAATTCCCAATCCAAGTCCCATCCCCGCCATGAGTAATACTAACACAGGTAAGAATAATAGATCCCAGCTAAACGTAAGAAGAACAGAACCTTTGATGATGTAAAATGCCAGTACCACTACAAATAAACCCACCTGAATCCCAAACCGAATTAGGTTTGACAACACAACCGAGAGAGGGATAACAAGTCTTGGGAAATACACTTTTCCAAAAATGCCGGCGTTGGCAACAAAGGTGTTGGATGTATTGATTAAACAAGTACTGAAATAATTCCAGATCGTGATGCCGCTCAGATAAAAAAGTACCGGAGGAATGTTATCCGTAGGAATTGAAGCTATACGTGTGAATAACAGAAGAAACATGGCGGTAGTCAGAACAGGTTGTATCAAATGCCAGAGTGGTCCTAATACAGTCTGTTTGTATTGCGCTACAAAATCTCTCCGAACAAACAA
>JBKCGY010000119.1:0-2952 GCA_046303015.1 Bacteroidota bacterium
CTGTATAATCGCGAATATTCTTTTCTGCGACATGGAGTGGCGTATGTTCAAAATAGAGTGCAATCGCCACCAGAGATAGATCATGAGATTTATTATCATAGATCTCTCCGGCGGTGGATAAAACCGGTATATGGGCCCCCGTAAAATGGGATTTGATCTCTTTCAAGATATGGGCATCTGATACAAGCGATTTATCTCCCATAACCAGTACCAATTGATAATCGGAGGCAGGGCGGGCAAGTGCATCAAATCCATTCCAGGTATTGTTTTCAAAGCTAATCTGACTGGCAATCATTATTATGAAGTTAAAAGTTAGGAATACGGATCATATACCATACGGTTGCCTTAATATAACATTCCAGTAAAATTACTGTGTATATTAGGACATTTACATCGTATATATCATTCCCTAAAATAGTAAATAACCATGTAAAGGTCGAATATGTTCATCTTACAATACGAATCACCTCTCAGAAATAAGGGGATACCCTTAGTGTAAATAAGTGCAATCTGATGCTAGATATTTATGAATTGCAGAATCTTTTCGAGCAACTTTCTTTCCTCAAAAGGTTTGGTTAGATAGTCCGACAAACCCTTTGTTAAATAGTACTCAAGCTCTTCTTTAATGGCATTGGCCGTTACTGCAATAATGGGAATATGATTTCCGAGTCTTTCTCTGATCATCTGAGTGGCTTCTATGCCATCCATTTCGGGCATCTGAATATCCATCAGGATCATATCGTAATGATGGTTCATTGCTTTTTCTACTGCCAGCTTGCCGTTTTCCGCAAAGTCATAAGGAATCTTATTCTTTTCCAGAATGAATTTCAGGAGAAGACGGTTAAATTCATTGTCTTCTGCTACTAATAATTTGATGGCCTGTAATTTGGAAAGATCCACATTAAGAGGAGTTTCCATTGTGTTTCGAGGATCTCTGATCACCTTAAGCGGAATATCAACGGTTACTGTAGTGCCTTGATTCTTTTTGCTTTCAATTTGGATAGAGCCATTCATTAATTTGATCAGCTCATGAGTGATGGAAAGCCCCAGGCCGCTGCCTCCGTATTTACGGTGATAACTTTCATCTTCCTGCACAAACTCTTCAAAAATTCTTTTTTTCATTTCTTCACTCATGCCAACACCTGTATCTGTACATACGATAGAGAGGATCACTTCTGAATCGGTAGAAGGTTTAATTTGGTAACAGATGCTCACCTTTCCCTTATCGGTAAACTTGATGGCATTACTTACGATATTGGATACAATTTGTCTGATCCGGGTTGCGTCACCTAAATAGGCTCTCTCGATTTTATCCGGCTTCTGAAGTTCAAATTCTATCTTTTTTTTAGCGGCTTGTATAGCAAATAGATCGGTTGCCTGCTGCATTAAATTACCGGTATCAAAAATGGTTTCATCTATTTGTAATTTACCTTCTTCAATTTTTGAAAGATCAAGAACGTCATTGATGATATTCATGAGTGCTCTAGAAGCCTCCGCTATCATTTGTATTAGTACTTTTTGTTCCGGTTTGAGTTCCGACAAGAGTAGTTGTTCACTCAATCCCATAATGGCATGCATGGGTGTGCGTATCTCATGGCTCACATTGGCCAGGAAACGACGCTTGGCTTTGACAGATGATTCCGCCATTTGCCTGGCTTTTTCCATGGCAATGTCTGCCAGTTTTTTTTCTGTGATATCGTATGCCGCTCCGGAAAAACTGAATCTTTTCCCTTCATCTGAAAGCCTGATCATTCCGGATGCATTGATCCATATATAATTGTCCTGTTTGTTAAGCAATCTGAATTCTGTCTGAATTGTATTTGATTGGCCGGAGGAAACCAGCTGTACTTTTTTCTGTAATGGTTCCAGGTCTTCGGGATGTATTCTGTTTTTCCAATATTCAACATTTTCCGGAATATTATTTGTGTTTATATATCCCAGAATATTTTTCATTTGTGTTGAGAAATACAAGGTATCCTTGATGACATTGTATTCCCAGAAACCCGCTCCGGATACCACCATAGCATTATACCATCTTTCTTCGCTTTCCTTGAGTTGAAGTTCCATCGTTTTTCGCTCCTGTATGGACATTGAATATCCCATAGCTTTGGATGGAATCTGCGCTGCATTTCTTTCGATGATGGCCCCTTGCATATTATACCATTCATATTGGCCGGTATCGGGTCTTTTAAATCGGTAATCGATATTTAGTTTATGTGTTTTGCCTGAAAGGTGGTCCTGAAATGCAGAATCAAGTTTTTCAGCATCTTCCGGATGTACAAGAGGTATTAGAGTTTTATATGAGACAAGAAATTGTTCGGCGTCTGGCAAACCAAATATTTTTCTGAACTCCTTTGTGGCAAACACTTCATCATGTATCAAATCCCATTCCCATAAGGCAGCACCTGAGGCTTCTATAGATTTTCGGTATCGGGCTTCGGATTCTTCTATTTTTTGTTGGGCATCTTTGATCCTGCTGATGTCTATAAATATGCCAATGATCTTTGTAGGTTTTTGATCTTTGTTTTTTTCACTAATCACGGCTCTCATTAAAACCCATATATAGTATCCCTTTTTATGTTTGACTCTGAATTCACATTCAATACTATCCTTTTGTTTATGTAAAAAATCTTTGAAAGCAGCGAAAGTCTTTTCGCTATCCTCGGTATGTATCAGTCCGCTGTTTTCTTTGAACATGTGCTTGATCTCGCCTTCCAGATAGCCCGTTATATTATACAGATAATCAGAATAATATACTTCTCCTGTTTCCAGATTCAGTTCGAAGGTGGCGGCTGCAATCCCTTTCAAAGCAAGCTCAAGGCGTATATTGTTTTCTTCAACTTTTTTCTGATATTCTTTCCGGGTAGTAATATCTTCTTCGATAGCAAAGAAATGTTCCAAATCTCCCCGGTTATTAAAAAGCGGTTGTCCTTTTATTTCAATCCAGTAGGG
>JBKCGY010000120.1:0-2207 GCA_046303015.1 Bacteroidota bacterium
TTAAGTTTATTCGTTCTTCTCATATCTTAAAACGATTGCCGGGTATCCCATCTGCGCCGGATCTTGTTTTTTGGTTATCTATCCATCGTCTGCTGGTTATTTCCTGGATATTTCAATTATTGTTGCTTTGTTTGAATCAAAATATTCTGAGAAATTATCTGTGGGTGCATATAGCTATAATCAATCTTTCTTTTTTCATATTAAAAGGTTCCGCTACAAAAAATGAGCATACATCAAATGCCTAAATTTCAGGAGTGGGTCCGTAAGTTTGAATGGAAATCATTTCTGATCTATCTGTATGTTTTGTTTCTTCCGCTATCCGACTGGTCTCCCATTAAGATCAACAGTTATATTATTATCATATTGTCGTTAATATGGTTCTTCGGGCTTATCCTTTACAAAAAGCAACAATACCCTGTACTTTCTCCCTCTTTTTTTCTGCTGTCCGGATTATTTTTAATTCAGTGGGTCAGTTTTGTACATGGTGGTGCCTATGCAGATATCTTTTCTAATTTAATCATTAAACTTCCTTTATTAATCTTTCCATTGGTTTGGCATGTATTCGATCCGTCTGTTTCTTTTCAAAACATGAAAAGATCTTTTATTGCAGGCACTATATTGGGTTGTATCTTTTCATTTCGTTTTCTAATCGATGCTTCTTATTCGCTGAGCGATGTGCTTGATTATACTTTGTATGAAAACTATTTGGTATTGCACAGGCCCTATTTTGGTATTTACTTGCTGGTAGCTATTTCATTTTTGATTGATGAATTACGCCATCATGGGTGGTGTTTGATCCTTCTTATTTTATTACTCTTTTTTTTATATCTGATACAGGCTAAGATCTGCTGGCTGGCTTTGTTTTTTGTGCTGTTGATTCATTTTGCTTTTCATCGGTCGAAGCTGACAAGAATCTTTTTAACCGTTGCCCTCTCCTTAATTGTGGTTATGTTGGTTCTTGGTGCTGCCTTTTATTACCATCAACATCAAAATGAATTGAATGAGGCATCCGGTTTAAAACGTTTCTTTATTCTGAGCGTCAATACCCGAATGGTACACTATGATTGTGCAGGATATATTATTCAGCATCATCTTTTTGCGGGAGCTGGGTCCGGTAATACCACTGATTTAATGAATCAATGTTATAGTCTCTCTCATCCTGAATTTGATCCGGCGGGAAAGTACTTCAATGCACATAATGAATTTCTGGAGGAGGGGATGCGACACGGTTTATGGGGGCTACTGACTTATTTTATTTGCTTTTTTTTCTTCTTTAAAAAAGCACTGCAAGACCGTCATAAGAACTATATTCAGTTTTTGGTCATCATATTCATTGCCTCCTTAACAGAGTCCCTGTTTTCCCGATCCCAGGGTGTACTTTTGTTTGCCTTCCTGAATACTTTTTTTTATATCAAAGGATCACCTACAAAGCGAGGGTAATATATAACGGTAAGGTCCCAAAGTCTTATGAATCCTTGTTTTGTTTCTGTGTTTTCCGCAGACTTTCATTTTCATTATCTTGCATGTAATATAGAAAGATGTATTGCTTTCTGTAGTCCATTTAAAAATGTCATATTCAGAACATAAAAAGATTGCGATCGTACATGAATGGTTTGACACCTATGCCGGCTCGGAGCGTGTAGTTGAGCAGATGCTGGAAGTTTTTCCTGAAGCTGATCTTTTTGCTTTAGTAGATTTTTTCCCTTCAGATCAAAGGGCGTTTATAAAAAACAAAAAGGTTACGACTACTTTTATTCAGAAATTACCTTATGCCCGCAAGCACTTCAGAAATTATCTTCCTTTTTTTCCCTATGCCATAGAGCAGCTGGATCTCCGCCATTACGATATCATCATCTCATCTTCGCATGCCGTAGCCAAAGGGGTGCTTACGAATGGAGAGCAACTGCATATTTGTTACTGTCACTCTCCCATGCGATATGCCTGGGATCTGTATCATCAGTATATTGAGGATAATGGATTAAAGAAGGGGTTAAAAGGAGCTTTTGTAAAGTGGGTTTTACACAGGATAAGAATTTGGGATCAGTCGAGTGTACCCCGTGTAAACAGCTATATTGCCAATTCCCATTATATTGCCCGAAGAATCCAAAAGATCTATGGGCGATCATCTGCTGTCATTTTTCCTCCTGCCGATACCATAAAATTCACGCCCTCCTCTCAGCGGAGCTCTTATTATTTTGCGGCGGCCC
>JBKCGY010000121.1:0-9212 GCA_046303015.1 Bacteroidota bacterium
AAGGTGGTAATCAATGAGATTATGGTAACGCCCGGGGTAAATTATGGGCCTGGTGCAGATGATATTAGTGGAACTTTTCAATCTTTATATACTGGTCAAGAGTGGATAGAATTATACAATCCAAGTCCTTGCGACCCAGTCGATATTAGTTGTTATATTTTAGGGGATAAATCGTCTCCAACGTCTTCTGGAGCTATTTCATTTCCTCAGGGTACAATCATACCGCCATTAGGTTTTCTTGTTGTTGGTGGAAGCAATGCACCTAATGTTAATATTGTAATCAATAATTTCAGATCAACACCCAATTTTGTCGGAACAAATAACTGGCGCTTTAATAATGTTTCAGGATCATGTGCTTTGTATGATAAAAATTTGCAAATTGTAGATGGTGTTTATTGGGGACCGAGTCAAAATGATATTAACGACAGAGTTAACAGTGTTGGCGATGCATTTGAGTATACATTGCCTTATCCTACAGGTCAGGGTTGTAACTATCCTTCCGGAGCAATCATACCGGCTCCAAGCAATAATGCCTCTCAATTTGAATATATCGGAAATGTAGCCTCAACAAGTGTAGGTGCTCAGACAATAGGAAAAACTACATACAGAAGTACAGATGCTGGTAACACATGGATTGTTGGGGGGGTAGGAGCGGCAAATAACACGCCCGGGGCTTGTAATGGTATTTGTACACCTCCATTTACAGGTGGCGGTACCGGTGGTACTTGTAATGGTTCTGTTTCTGTAACCGTATCAGGTGGTGTTGGAACCTTCACTTATGATTGGAAAGATCAGGCGAATAATTCGGTTGGTACCACTTCCAGTGTGAGCAATTTGTGTGCAGGCACTTACTCAGTAAAAGTAACGGATAACACGACTAACTGCAGCAATACAGCTAATGTAACGGTTTCAGATAATATACCTCAGGTTACTCCTGCATTCACACAGGTAGCTGCTATATGTAGCGGAGGTACTTTTATTCTTCCAACTACATCAACAAACAATATTACCGGTAGCTGGGCACCTGCTATAGATAACACACAAACTAAGACATATACATTCACACCTGATGCTGGTCAGTGTGCTACAACTACTACAATGACAGTGACAGTTAACCCTTCTGTTACTCCGGTATTCACACAGGTAGCTGCTATATGTAGCGGAGGTACTTTTATTCTTCCCACAACCTCAACAAACAATATTACCGGTAGCTGGTCGCCTGCTATAGATAACACTCAAACTAAGACATATACATTCACACCTGATGCTGGTCAGTGTGCTACCACTACTACAATGACTGTGACAGTTAACCCTTCTGTTACTCCGCTATTTACACAGGTAGCTGCTATATGCAGTGGAGGTACTTTTACCCTTCCAACAACCTCAACAAATAATATTACGGGTAGTTGGTCGCCTGCTATAGATAACACACAAACAAAAACATATACATTCACACCTGATCCTGGTCAGTGTGCTACGACCACAACCATGACTGTGACGGTTTCATCATCAATTGATCCGATATTTAATTTTGGTAATTCATTAAATATCTGTAACGGGAAAAATATTCCTGTTTTACCGGGCACATCCGATAATAGTATTTCAGGGACATGGAATCCATCAGTTATCAGTAATACACAAAGTAATAGTTATGTATTTACGCCAGTAGTGAGTGCTTGCGCTACACCATTTACTTTGAACGTAACAGTTACTACACTATCGCCTACACCTTCATCTACACCCAATACGGTGTGTAATGGTACGGGTGGTACTCCTGGAGGGTGTGTTCCTCAAGGAACGGGAGTTGTGATTAATGAGGTTCGTCATTGGCCTCCGACGGGTCAAGGTATTATTGCTAACGGAACTGAATACATTGAATTGTATAATCCTACATGTAATCCGATTGATATTTCTTGCTTTATAATTGGAGCACGTTCAGTACCAAATTCAAATCCTGGAAGTACATTAGCGACGGGCGGAAGTATTATTTTACCTCAGGGTACAATACTTGCCCCTAAATCACATTTTGTTATTGGAACATCTTTGTCATCGACTAACCCTGCATCTATTGATTTTAAAACTGATCAAAACACTTCTTTCTATTGTGCTACCGGAAATTTTGTTTTAGCAAATAGTGACGGATGGGTGGCTTTATATGATAAAGCTGGTATTCCTATTGATGCGATCTACTGGACTACATTAGCTGGACAGGGTAGTAAAATCAGTTCAGATGATGATTATGACGATAATCCATGTACGCCCTCATCAGTAACTGGATGTTCTACTTCTGGCATTACTTTGTCTTCTGCAGCACAGATTTTTGCAAATAGCCCCTCGAAAATTTTCTATGTAGGCCAGACAACGGGTACGCCTTCCAATTTGCCAACCACAACAACAGGGAATACTTTCAGTCGTGTTCCTGATGGTGGTGCTTGGCAAAGGGATGTAAACCCATCTATTGATGGTAGTAATTGTAATAATGGTCAGTGTGATGTTTCCACACCCGGTACAGCTGGCACATGTAACGGATCTGTATCAGTTACAGTAGGTGGTGGCAGCGGCACATATACGTATGAGTGGAAGAATAGTTCCAATGATGTGATTGGTGCTGGATCAAGTGTAACGAATTTGTGTGCGGGTACATATACGGTGAAAGTAACGGATCAGTCAACAAATTGTGATAGTACGATCAATGTGACGGTGGTTGATAATATTCCTCAGGTAACACCAACCTTTAATAGTTATGGTCCCTTCTGTCAGGGAGATATTCTGCCAGCAGTAATTCTTCCCACAACTTCAATCAACGGGATTAAAGGCACATGGAATCCGGCATCATTGTCAACTGCTGTAGCAGGAGATATCAGTTATAGCTTTACGCCTGATGCAGGGCAGTGTGCTGATCCTGTAACTATCATTGTAAAAGTGAATCCCAGAGTAACACCAACATTCCCGTATGGAACAACTCTGACAATATGCTCAGGGGATCCCACCCCTAATCTCCTGGGTTTATCCAGTAACAATATACTTGGAACATGGAACCCAACTCCGGTAAGTAATACACAAAGTGATGTGTATACATTTACGCCCCTAGGTAATGCCTGTGCCAATCAGACAACATTTACCGTTACGGTAATTCAGCGTCCGAATGTAAGTGTAAGGCCTGATACAACACTTTATCACAACGCCGTATATCCTGGTGATATTTTCAGCGGGTTACCTGTTGGCAGTACAGTCAGTTGGACAAATTCCAATCCTGCTATTGGATTACCTTCTTCAGGAAGTGGAAATGTTCCGGCTTTTACAGCAATTAATATTGGATCAAACCCCGTTACAGCTACTATCACTGTGAATTCTACCAATGGAAATTGTGCAGGAACGACGCGGACCTACAAGATCACTGTATTACCGCTGAACAGAGATGTATTTGTCCCCAATGTATTCAGCCCTAACGGAGATGGAAGAAATGATCAGTTACTTGTCTTTGGTAATTATATTACCAAATTAGAGATGCGGATATTTAATCAATGGGGCGAAATGATAAAGGTAATCACCAATCCTGCTACAGGTTGGGATGGAACACATAAAGGAAAGGCGCAGCCGGTTGGTGTATATGTATACACTTTAAGAGCGACTTTGGCTGACGGCACGGAAGTAAATAAAAAAGGTTCAATCACATTAGTAAGATAAAAATTGAAATATGATGCTAAATCGTATCGCTATTACATTCATTGCTGTGATCAGCATTGCATGTAAATTAAATGCACAAGTAGACCCGCATTTTACTCAATATTACATATATCCCTTGTATGTAAATCCTGCGATGACAGGCGGAAGTGACGGAGACTATCGGGTATCCGGTATTTTCCGAAATCAGTGGGGAACTATTACCAATCCTTATCGTACAGTGGGGGTATCATTCGATAAACGCACAGATAAGAACATTGCGTGGGGCGTAAATTTGCTCAACCAATCAGCAGGTGATGGAGGGTTTAATTATCTAAATGCATACGGTTCAGTTGCTTACACCGGTGTAAAATTCGGGAAAGACGATAATCATAGAGTGGTATTTTCTGTGCAAGCTGGTATTATCAACAGAAGAATTGACAAAACAAAGTTTAAAACCGGAGAACAATGGAATCCGATTACCGGATATAATCCTTCATTAGCAACGGGAGAAGAGGGGTTGGCTGCCTCACAATCTACCGTACTTGATATAGGTGCAGGTGCTTTGTATTATGATGGCTCGCCCGACAAGAAAGCCAATCTCTATGCAGGGGCTTCAGTTTTTCATCTTAACAGACCCAGAGATGCTTTTATTTCAAACGGGAATGTATCTCTCGAAGCCATACCTCTGCGTTATGTGGCGCATGGAGGTGTTTCATTTAATCTTTCCAATAAAACCCGCATTGTACCGAATGCGATCTATATGGGACAGGGAACAGCTAGAGAGATCGTACTGGGCACTTATGTTCAATTGAATGTAAATCCGGATACAGATTTTATGATTGGAGGATATTATCGTATGGATGATGCTTTTGCTCCTTTTGTTGGTGTGGACTGGAAAGAATTTCTTTTCGGTGTCAGTTATGATGTGAACGCTTCTAAACTTGGGGCATGGAACAGAAATGTAAATGCTTTTGAATTAAGTTTAACATACAGGAAAAAGAAGCAAGGACAACCGATGTTGGAATATATCCGTTGCCCGAGATTATAATTCTTTTTATTCCATTTTATTAGCACATTTTTTGAAAAAAAATATTATGAATCATTCCAACTCAAATAAAATTAATAGCTGGCTTTGTCTATTTGCTTCAATGATGATTGCCGTTCATTCTCTGGCTCAATCTCCCAGAAAGTTATTGGAAGAAGCAGAACGATATTCTAACTACGGAGACTACTACACAGCAGCCCGATTATATGAACAATATTTAAATCCTGAAACAGCCAAGAAAGATAAGAAAGGGTTGCCTGTGTACAATAGCCTCTCACAAAGAGGTAAGTCATCTGTTGTTTCATTGACAAAAACTGATGTAATCTATAAATTAGCTAATGTTTATAGGTTGTCATTTTATTTCCCTCAGGCGGCAGAGAAATATAAAGAGTGCTATACCACTGCTGCCTCAAAATACCCTGATAGTTATTACTGGTACGCAGTATCCATGCGCAGCATCGGTAATGTAACGGAGGCCAGAACAGCATTGAACACTTTTTTGACAAGCTACGCTTCAGGTAGTTCTTTAAGATCAGCTGCCGAAACAGAATTAAAAACACTTGATTTCATCGATCAGCAATTGAAAAGACCTGATACGATTTTATATGTAATCAAAAAAGCAGACAATATCATAGGGGTAGAAAAAGGGGTTTATGCGGCTGCATCTGCAGGCCCTTCTAAATTATTTGTAACGAGTACTGTGAGAGATTCTGCAGTTAAAAAGAATAAGAACCCCTATCGCAATAGATTGTTCTATGCCAACGAAGCAACAGATCATACTATTCAAGGTTTGGAATTAGTGGAGATCTCTGATTTGAATGTAGATGGCAATCAGGGAACTTCCATACTGCATCCCAATGGAGAATGGTTGTATTTTACACAATGGGTTAAAACAAAAGACAAGTCTGTATCCGAAATCTTATTATCCAGAAGAAAAAATGGCAAATGGTCAACGCCTGAAAAACTGGCCTACGTGAACGTTGCAGGTTCAAACAGCAAACAACCGGCTTTAAGTACGGATGGCCAAACTTTATTTTTTGCATCTGACCGTGCAGGAGGTTCTGGTGGATACGATATCTGGGTAACTTCCCTTGATGGAAATGGATTGCCTATTAAAGAGGCTTCCAATATTGGTTCAGTTGTAAACACCTCAGGTGATGAGCAAGCTCCTTTTTATCAACCTTCTGATCATATTTTGATATTCTCTACCAATAACCGTCCAGGTATGGGGGGATTTGACCTTTTTATGACAAAGTTGGAGGGTGAGCAATGGAATGCCCCTCAGAATATGGGTTACCCGATTAATTCCACCAGGGATGATTATTATTATTACAATTCAAGTAAGGAATTTATGAAAATTGCTTACTTGAGCTCAGACAGAGGGTCTAATTGTTGTCTGGAAACGTACGCGCTTGAAAAATTGCCCAAGAAGAGAAGAATTACCGGCCAGCTGGTTTCCTGTGAGAACTCAGAACCGATGCCGGATGCAGAAGTAGAATTGAATTCAGGCTCAGGAAATAAAGCACGCACTAATGCGGAGGGTAAATTTAGTTTTGAATTGAAAGAGGGAGATATTCCGGCTGAACTCGTCTTTTCCAAAGATTCTTTTATTGCCAAAACAACCCAATATAAGGTGGTTGAACTGAATGAGCAAGATCCTCTTACGAATATATGGATACATGAAACCGTTTGTCTTGATAAGATAGAAGTAATTAAACCTGAGAATATATCTCCCGTTTTCTTTGATTTTAATAAGTCTTCTTTGAGAAAGGCGGATATGGTCTTGTTGGATTCTGTGTATGATATCCTATATCATAATCCTACCTACACGGTTAAAGTGGATGCACATACTGACTCAAAAGGCGGCACAGATTACAATATTAAGTTAAGTAAGAAAAGAGCGGATGCTGTTGTAAATTATCTGATCAAAAAAGGAGTGGAAGAAAATAGAATTACCAGAGAAGCCTTTGGTAAATGTTGCCCTGCAGAAGATGATATGCCAAATGGAGTATATGATCCTCAGGCAGCTCAGAAAAACAGAAGGGCGCTGCTTCATATAACCAAGCCGTAATCTCTAGCATAATTTTTTTTGTAAACCGGAGCGTAATTATTTATTCTCCGGTTTTTTATTATTAATTTTAAGAATCATTACTTTATACTGAATGAAAAAGTATTTTTCTAAAGTTCCGGCTGAGGTACGTACATTTTTGATCAGAGCTACGCTATTGTTTATCGTATGGAAAGCGGTATACATTCTAGTTCTGATTCCCAATCAGATGCCGGATGCACCATTGGTCAGATGGCTGGGAGATGGTACGGCCGTCATGATGAATGTATTGTACACAACGGATTCATTCTATGCAGTACATACAGAAAGAGAAAAAGTCTACGGTTCTGATACAGTACTGGCCACTTATTCAATGGTAAAAAAAGGCAAGCGAAATATTCTGGGTATTTATCAGGCTTGTAATGGGTTAGAGTTAATGATCTTATATGCCGGGTTTATTTTGTGTTTTACCGGACCCTGGCTAAGAAAGTTAATCTATATCCTTACGGGTATTTTTGCATTATACATTGCCAATGTGGTACGTTGTGGTTTATTAGGATGGATTGGGATCGACTATCCCCGACATTTTGATTTTGCTCATAAATATTTCTTTAATCTGGTCATTTATTCCATTGCATTTATATTTTGGGTTTTTTATGTAAAAGGGTTATCTAAATCAGATGAAACAACAAAGACTTCCTAATCATTTCTGGTCGGGTTTCTGGATGATGGTGCTGGCCTATTCGCTGGTAAGACTATTCTTTTATGAACCTGTAGTATCGATGCCAAGATGGGTGCATGAACAAAGACAGCTTTTTCGTTGGGTCAATATTAGTTTCGTTTATGTGGTGGGTATTTATTTTGTAGGGAGAATGAAAGTAGGGTGGATGTTGTTTCTGTGGAATCTTTTACATCTTGCATTACTGGCTTACTTATTGCTAGCGGCCTTTTATGAGTGGGCTATTGCTCCTTTACCCTATGGTATACGTGGCTCCGTTGCGCCCATTATTGAATTTCTTATATCGCCTGTGTATTATATCGGGCTGGGCGTATTGTACATGTATATTGATAAGGTTTCCCGAAAATGATCACGCCCTTATTGAAGGATTATCTTCTTTTTTTTCTTATATTCATAATGATTTTTTGAGTTTGTTAATCTTTAATTTACCTGCATTCATTTGTAAACCAAAACCTTCCAATATGAAATCATTACACCCCTTCATCTTATTCCTTTTTTCATGGATATTAATCAGCTCCTGCGCAGAAAAGAAAAAAGCAGAAATCCCTCCGGCGATACAGATGAAGGATTTCTTCCGTAATCCGGAAAAAAGTGGATATCAAATAAGTCCTGATGGTCAATATTTCAGTTTTCGAGCTCCCTGGAAAAATAGGATGAATCTATTTGTACAAAAAGTGGGTGACAGTTCCGCTATACGGGTAACATCTGATACGATTCGTGATATTGGTTCCTATTTCTGGAAAGGGGATCGCCTTATCTATTCTCGTGATATAAACGGAGATGAAAACTTTATTGTATTCAGTGCTTCTTATGATGGGAAAGATATAAAAAGATTAACGCCGGAAAAAGGTGTGCGAGCAGGATTACTGGATGATCTGAGGGCACTCCCTGGTATGGAAAGCAAGGTGTTGATCATCATGAATCAACGAAATCCACAAGTGTTCGATCCATATATCTGCGATGTGGTAAGCGGAGACCGTAAAGTGTTGTATGATAATAGCAAAGACAATTTTGAAAACTGGATAACCGATCATACCGGACTGATTCGCTTCGCTACCAAGACAGATGGCACGGATAATGTATTCTATTATCGCGCCACTGAAGCAGAACCGTTTACAGAATATATGCGTGTCGGATATAAAGACAGCTGGAATCCTGTTCTTTTTACATTTGATAATAAAAACCTGATCGTTTCCCATAATCTGAACGGAAGAGATAAGAATGCCATTGTAGAATGGGATCTGGCAGGCAAAAAAGAAACTAAATTATTACAAGATAATCCCGACTATGATATGGGGGGGGTGGATTTTAGCCGGAAACGTAAAGTCGTTACGATGTACACATGGGAAGGCGAAAAAATGGAGAAAAAAATCATTGATGAGAAAACAAAAAAACTTTTTGATCAGCTGGAAAAGAAATTTCCCGGGTATTATATCAGTATTGTCAGCGAAAACGATGATGAAACCAAACGTACGCTTTCCATTAACAGTGATCGTACCAGCGGACGATTTTATTATCATGAAGATGGGAAAGATGAAGTTACACTCTTATGTGATCGTACACCCTGGCTGAAGGAAGAGCATATGGCCGAAATGAAGCCTATCAGCTATATCAGTCGCGACGGACTTACTATACATGGCTATCTGACATTACCTGTAGGCAGAGAAGCTAAAAATCTTCCTGTTGTGGTGAACCCTCATGGCGGACCCTGGGCC
>JBKCGY010000122.1:0-2191 GCA_046303015.1 Bacteroidota bacterium
CCTGTCAAATACATTTTTGATGAGTTGATATTCAACTCAGCCATTAGTTTTGCATTTAATTGCTTCAAAAACGTAATATCGTCACCTTGACTGCCTGAAATATCATCACTTCTACAATCATTCCAACCAGGATTTCCAAGGATATCAGGCGAACCTTCAGGATATACAACTAAGAATTTATCAATGTCTGCAAGTGTTCTGAAAACAGAAAGCGGATGCTCGCCAAGGTTTGAAACTCCTAAACCTGTGCCACCACCTCCGTGCAAAACTGTTACAACAGCATTTACAGTTGTCATTCCTGTTGGTCTATAAACTAGATATTTCCGTGATACATTGTTTACCGTTATGTAATTCGTTGTCAAGCCTTCTTGGTATGGAATAACATTAGGATTTGAAGGATTTGGATTGTCGTCATCCTTGTTACAACCAAGAGTAAAAATCACGACAAATAATAAAAATGTTCTAAGCATAATTTATATATTTTGATAGTTATAATTGATTAGATGTAATTTTATTGAAGGGTTTTATCTTGGAAGGTTCTTTTTTAAAATAGCACACAACGTTTAGCAGATTGGCGATGGGCGGGCTTTTCAGCACAGAAGTTTGTTCGGAGAACTGAACTTTCGACTACCACAAAACTGTCAAGCGGAGACGGAACCCCGCCTATTGCCAATGTGCTGTTAGCTGCTGCCCATTCTGTCCAGAGGTTAGTTGAGTTCTCTCGTTTCATAATTTTTGTCCTATTTATATGCTTTTCCATATGGCTTTTTAATTGTCATTCTATACAATTAAGTCTATGATTCCGCATAAGCCTGCACCAATTATAATTGTCCAAGAAATCCAGTCTTTAAATTCATTGTTTTTGTGTTTAAGAAACAAAATATGAAGACCTAAATGTACAATCATAAAAATATTAAACCCCCTTATAAACGTTTCTATGTCTTGGCTGTGTGTCATCTGCCAAAATATAAAGAAGAATAAAGGAATATGTGCGAAAACAAATATTATGTGACCTAGTTTGTCACTGAGCATTGAAAGTCCTGGAAAAATTCGCCATTCTCTGCATCGAATCGCGTCCATTTCGTGCATTGACAAAAATGTGATTCCTAGTAAGAAGAAAAAGTGATCTGTCATATAATCTTATCTAAACTTTTTTTTTCAGTGTCAGTTTATTTATTAAAATCTATATATTCAGTGTCTTCCTCGTCACTTTCAAAACATAGATTTATTGTTCGACCAATAGCAATTGTACGATGAATTATACCCGATTTTACGCAATATGTTTCGTTTGGAAAAAGGTCAACAAATTCTCCGTTCCCAAATTCAATTCTCAGATTACCTTCTAGAACTAGGAATAGCTCATCTGTCCTATTGTGTCTATGCCAGGGGAAAGTGTTGTCTTGGTTGATTGCTATTCTTAAACAATGGTTATTTACTGAAACGATCTTGTCATTGTAATGATGCTCAAGAATATTTTTTCCAAGGTCAATTAGATTAATCTTATTAGTCATATGGTATCTTTCTTAAGTTCCAGCTAACGTTTCTGGGCTTGGCGAAGGTGGCGATTTTCAACATCCGCCGCGGCGGATTGATGCGGAGAGCTTATTTTTGATTAACCATAAGCCGCTGATGATCTGCGGAGCACTGAACCCCCACTTTTGCCAAGCCAGTGTTAGCGGTTCGTTGTTTTTCAGTCAATATTATTTTGTCATATTTAAAGGTTGTTATTACTACTTAGCTTTAGAAATAGCCATTTTAAGTGCAAGTCCTGTTAGAACACTTGCCATAAACCATTTCTGTGCTTGTACCCAAGATGGATTTTTGGCGAAAAAGAATGCTACTTTTGATGCAGTTAGTACAATAATAAAATTGATACTGAAACTAACAAAAACTTGAGTAGCTCCGAGTTGTAAACTTTGTGTCATAATTGAACCGTATTAAGGCTTTATGAACTGTGGAAAAAATGACAAATAAAATACAGCAACTTTTGGGTTGAGTACGTTGGTTAGAAAGCCAATACTGAACAACTTACTTGTTTTGTTGTCAGGCAAATCTGTTTTTGTATCAAAGATGTTTTTACTGTTTGGTTTGACAGCTTTGTATGCCAAGTATAAAAGATATAAAACACCCAATGATTTCAATAAAGTATACGTAAAAGGTACTGCAAAAAGTACCGCAGTAAGTCCGAAAG
>JBKCGY010000123.1:0-7840 GCA_046303015.1 Bacteroidota bacterium
TTCTTGTATCGGGCAATGATTTCGGCTGCCCTCGGATCCTGAATGATCTTAGGACATATCTCGATAAGTTTTTGTACTTGTTTAATATTAGACTGAATCACTATTTCTAGCTCCCCCAATGCTTATTTAACCTTCCCCCACAAAAATAAAACGGCCACTCTGTAGAAGAGAAAAATCGGCTTTTGCCCTGTACTATTGTATGCTAAAATTGAATAATAATTCGCTTGTTCCCATTCCTCTTTCGCCATTAGGCATTCAATGACAGATACCCAGGCTCTTTTATTTTTGGGTCTTTGATCAATGACCTTACACAAATAGCCGATTGCTTCGTCATAGTTTCTTTTTTCTGCCAATACAAGACCCATGGCCAGGTTATAATCGACATGTTCAGGCTGCATCTTTAACGCTTGCTCCAACTGTTTAAATGCACTATCAAATTTTCCTTCATTGTGATATGTGCAAGCAATTTTATAAATCAATTTACTATCTTCTGGATTTAGATGAGATGCTTTCCTATAATGAAATCTTGCCTGCGCCCAATTACTTAATTTATCATAACAAAAACCAATTGCATCATGGATCACTTCTTCCGGCCTGCTTAATTCCAATACTTTTTCCAGCACTTCAATAGCGTCTTTATATTTTTTTAGTCTTATGTAGGCATCCCCCATATTTCTATATGCATAATCGAATTTTTCATCTATTGCAGTACAATATAAATATGCATCAATTGACTTTTCATATAATTTAAGTCCCTGATAAGCGGCACCAAGATTGAACCAGGCAAGTTCTGAGTAAGGATATTCATCTATAAGATGTTTGTGCAATTGAATGGACTCATCATTTCTCCCTGTAAAATCCGTCCAGAAACATATTTTATAGAGGGCTTCTTCATTCAACGGATCTTCTTGTAAAATCATTACCATTACATCAAATACTTTATCAAACTCCTCATAATCATCATATACATCAGAAAGTTCAAATAAAAGTTCAATTCTTTCTTCTCCCTCAAATTGAGGTAAGACACTGTTCAGGAATTCGATTGCATTTTCTTGCATATCCAAGGCCAGATAGACTTCTGTTTTAAGTACACAGAGATCAGCACTGATTCCATCCAGTAACTCAGCCTTGTCAAGTGACTGAAGCGCTGAATCATATTTTCTAAAGTCGATCAAAAGATTGGCCTTTTTTAATAAAAGACCGGATGAATAAGAATAAATTGAAAGGCCTATCTCACACGCTTCCAAAGCCTGTTTTAAATTATCTTTTTCTTCAAAATAGTCAATGATTTTATCGAAACTATCCTCATCTGGATAAGCGGAGGACTTACCTGCTCGCAAATCTTCATATTGCTGTAGTATTAGATTGAAGTCTGCCCTGTCTTCACCGTATGGTCTTTGATTCATAAGGATGGCTTTTTCTAAATTTCCTTCTTTTTTTTATAATTCCTTTAAATTCCTACCCCAAAATTTATACACATGTATTAATTATGATATTTTTATCAATTTTTAAGATTTTTAGGTAAAAATTAATTAAATTTGAAGAGTAAAAACACAAGATATGTCGAATTCAATAAGGATATTATACTCACTAATTGGTATATCTATCATGCTGAATATTGGATATTCTGCAAGTTTTAATTCCGGAAAAACAAAAAAAAGATCCAACACTAAATCATCAGCCCTTACTTTTCATTTACACAACCGATCAACCAATCTTTTTTCTTCCAATGGTTTCATATACAAAGGCAGTTCACATTCCCTAAATAGTCAAAAAACGAATATTGATGTCAATTTAAGATCGCTCTACTTTATGAAAGGGAATAATATCTATATACAACCTATTAAAAATAAGGTCATAATAACTAAATTTAAAACGCCTCAGAAAACTCTTTTTTAACATTTATTGCTTATACACTTCTTCAAACTTAACTTCTCTGTAGCCCTCATCTGGCACCATAAAAAGATTGGCAGTAATAGCGTCTTTTTTGATCTTTCTGACTTTATATATCACCTTTAAGCCTTCCAGATCCGATTCATATTCCAATGGAAATCCTTCTAGAACAGCAGGCAAACCATTATACAAAGTTTGAAATTTAATTTCAGGGCTTATATATACATTAAAAGAAGTGCCGTTAGAAAATTTCATTTGAGCTGATTTACATTCAAAACCATAGATTGTTTTGCCTTTATCTGAATATGTCACTACAGGATTTAAGTATTTTTTATTTGCAGACTTGTATTGTTCTGGAGAAAGTCTGACCATTACGCGCTGACCACCATATTCGCTTAAAATTACCGCATTGCCTTTTTTTTCATCATATATTGTAATGGTGTTTCCTAAACTAGTATGTAATTCCGTTCTGGTTTGTTGTCCCCTTACGTACAATATCATATAAGCATTTTTAAACAAACGGGCCGACAATGTATCCGTATCACCGGATAATATAATATCATATTCTATGGTGCCATCATTATAGGTCTGTGCTTTACTAAAAAAGGGAAAAACAAAAAAGTTCAGCAAAATAACAAAGCGGTTAATCATATATGATCTTTTTATAGAAAACATGCTCTATAAAGATATTTAATTCCTCATCAAATGATGAGGTCAATTTGTTAAAATAAGGATCGTTATTTTTTTGAGGATTTCTTTTGTATATCCTGAAGTTTTTTATTTGATTCCTGGATTTGCTCTAATTTTTGTTGCCATTTGGACTGAGTCACAGGTTTCTTTTTATTTTCCTGTATTTTGGCATGAATTTTTTCTTCATTAATAATGAATTTTTGTATCACTAATTGAAGCAAAAGGGTAACTACGTTGGATACCGTATAATACCAGGTAAGAGCAGAGGGCAAACTGTTAAATATAAATAAAAGCATGACAGGGAAGATATAGATCATGTATTTAAATACAGGATTATCTTGCTGCGGCGTCATTTGTGTATTGTATACAGAGATCAAAAGACTGGTAAGTGTTGCTGTAATGGTAAATAAGCTAACATGATCGCCATACCACGGAATATGAAAAGGTAATGTAGCAATACTATCATATCCCGATAGATCCGTGGTCCATAAAAAACTTTCACCTCTCAAAGAAAGCATCGCATTAAAGAAACTATATAATGCAAAAAATATCGGGATCTGTAGTAATGCAGGAATACACCCTCCTAATGGGTTAACACCTGCCTGTCGGAATAACTTCATTTGTTCCATACTGAAAGCCTGCTGATCATCACCGAGCTTCTTTTTTATTTCATCCAATTCGGGTCGTAATACTTTCATTTTTGCCCCACTTAAATAACTCGTATAGGTAAGGGGAGAAATAATCAAACGAATAAAAAGAGTAAGTAATAAGATAACGATACCTAAACTAGATACCTGATTATGTAAAAAATCAAAAACAGGCATGATCACCCACCTGTTGATATATTTAACAAAGGCAAATATTCCATACCCTAGTTGAACGTGATTTTCCAGATGATACCCATATTTCTTTAAAATATTATAATCATTGGGGCCAAAATACAATTTAATTGGGATGGTGATATCGGATATCCCTGCAGTTTGAAAAGAAAATCGGGTATTAACCTTCATTACCTGCTTAAGAGAATCCTGTTCTTCAGCAGGTACTGTCCATTCAGACCTTACTTCTGAAAAATTATTTGGCGCAATCACGCTTGTATTAAAGAACTGTTGTTTTACTCCTATCCATTTGGTTTGAGATCCATAAGTTCTGGAATCTCCTGTGCCTGCTGCATCAAAATTATATTCCTCATTCTCATAATATCCAATATTACTCTGGCCTTTTTCATATTTTAAATCCTTTTCCAATTGAGAAGCGATAATATTCCATTTTAAATTGATTTGTTGGTCTGGTATAATTTGGGGCACTCCATTTATAATCAGGTTCCAGTCGACTAAATAATCACCCTTTCTAATACTAAAAATATGTTGGATCATATTCCCGGATGATCCATTAGCCGTGAAAACAATAGATTGTATAGAGTCAGATCTGCTAACTTTTATATCTGATAGAAAATCAATTTCAGTACTCTCAATGACATTTCCTGATATTGACTTTACTGCATAAGCAAATTGATTTGCTGCTGAACCTAATACTACCGGTGTGCCATCAAAATTCTTATGTAGCTTAAGTTCAACAGATTTAGGATATCCTCCTTTATTCGTAAAACTAACTTTTATTAAATCATTTTCAAGTACAGAAATAATTTCTGCATTAGTTGTTTTAACAATCGATCCTGAAGCAGCTGTATCAACTACAGCAACGATTCTATTGGTGTCACTAGTTGAGATTGGAGTTTCCTGTATTTTCTTTACCCCACCTGCTTTAATCATTGCAAGTGAATCTTTTTGTTTTTTTTCAGCCAGAAAGGCAGCTTGCTGTTTATTGGTAACAAATATATACCCAAAAAGAAGGATCATTAATAAAACAAAACCTATGGTAGTATTTCTGTCAAAATTCATTGTAAAAATTTAATTGGCAAATGTACTGAATTGATAACATTCAGTACACTATGAAAAAAGAGGATATGCATCTGGTCAGCTGGCAACAGATATATTTGAATGCAATGTTCTTTGTTCTGAATATTGTTTGGCCGCTTTGATAAAATGAACAAAAAGTGGTGCGGGAACTTCTACGGTGCTTTTTAATTCCGGATGAAACTGTACTCCAATGAAAAAGGGATGTGCAGGACATTCTACAATTTCTACAAGTCCTGAATCCGGATTTTTGCCACTTGCGATTAAGCCAGAAGACTCAAATTCATCTAAATATTTATTGTTGAATTCATAACGATGCCTGTGCCTTTCTGTAATCATTTCCTTTTCATATATTCGATAAGCTAGACTGTCTTTTCGTATACTGCAAGCATAGGCACCCAGTCGCATGGTTCCACCTTTGTGGGTTATTTTTTTCTGCTCAGCCATCATATCTATTACAGCATGGCTTGTATCCGGATTCATTTCAAGAGAGTGTGCATCTTTTATATTTAGTACATTTCTTGCGTACTCAACGCATGCCATCTGCATACCTAAGCATATGCCCAAAAAGGGAAGATTGTTTTCTCTTGCGAATTTAATGGCAGTGATTTTACCTTCAATACCTCGATTTCCAAAGCCCGGAGCTACTAAAAGACCATCCAGATCTTTCAACTTATCAGCCACATTATTATCCTCAATGAATTCACTATGTATATTCACTACCTGCACTTTACAATGATTAATAGCACCGGCATGAATAAAACTTTCAAGGATAGATTTATAAGCATCCTGAAGTTCAATATATTTTCCAATAAGACCGATATGGACGGTAGATTGCGGGTGTTTTAGTTTATCCAAAAAGGATTTCCATTCTGAGAGATCCGGTTCGGGGAAAATGGTAACATTAAGTTTTTTAAGACAAATGACATCCAATTTTTCCTTCAACATCATAATAGGCACTTCGTAAATGGTTGAAGCATCACTCGCTTCAATTACTGCATCTTGTTTCACGTTACAAAACAGAGCAATCTTTCTCCTAATATCTTTATTTAAGGAGCGTTCAGTCCGACAAACAATTATATCCGGATGCACACCTTCCTGACTTAATAATTTGACGCTATGCTGTGTTGGCTTGGTCTTCAACTCTTTAGCCGCTTTTAAATAAGGTATAAGAGTTAAATGTACAACCAGACAATCTTCTTCAGGCAATTCCCATTGAATCTGACGAACGGCTTCAACAAAAGGCAAGGACTCAATATCGCCAACCGTACCCCCTATCTCTGTGATTACAATGTCATAATTCCCTTCCGTTCCTAACAGTAACATTCTACGCTTTATTTCATCTGTTATGTGTGGAATGACCTGAACTGTTTTACCAAGATATGCCCCTTCCCTTTCTTTATTTATTACAGTTTGATAAATTCTGCCGGTAGTAACATTATTGGCTTGCGATGTATGGGTATTCAGAAATCTTTCATAATGGCCAAGGTCCAGATCGGTTTCAGCCCCATCCTCTGTAACGTAACATTCTCCATGTTCATAAGGATTCAATGTTCCTGGATCCACATTAATATAAGGATCAAATTTTTGAATGGTAACTTTAAAACCACGCGCCTGTAACAATTTGGCCAAAGAAGCCGCAATAATTCCCTTTCCTAAAGAAGAAGTAACACCTCCGGTGACAAAGATAAATTTGGCCATAAAATTATACTTAATTGACCTGACTGCAAGTTGATTAGTAACCTGTGGAGGTCGTACAAATCTATCATGATTTTTTTACTTGAAAAAAACATCTTTTTATGTGTGGAAAAACATAGGGAAATTATTTTTTGTAATCTAATCGGGCAGATAATATAAAAAAAAATGAAAGCTGGTTATCAGCTTCAAAATCATGACTTAACAATTTTGATCGCTTAGTGAACAGATAATTCATTTCTGTCCTCAACATAATGCGTTGATTAATTTGATAATCAATATTAAGCGACGTTAAATGATGTTGGGGAGTTTTATTAACAATTTTGGGCATGAATAATCCGGCCTGATCGGAAAACCATTCATATCTGGAGGTTAGGGATAATTTGTTTTTTTTAACAATATAACGGTAAAGAAATAAAAAATCATTCCACTGCTGTAATCGACCTCCCTGCATACCCCAATCCCATCCAACGGATACAGACATTCTGGGGTTTAAATCAATGGTTGAGAAAAGATTGGAGTATAGGCGTCTGATCCCAATTTTCTCAAAACCTGGTACTTCTCCAATAAAACTGCTTGAATTAATCAGAAAATAATGTACAGGTCGATAACTTATCTGCATGCCCCAGTTTTTACCAAAAGATTGAATTGGAGCTGTTATTCTTTGCCATCCGTTTAAGGATAAAATGGCAAAATACCATTGGTCATTGGGCGTATATGACAACCTTATACCGGTTTCATAATAAGGTGTAATATCTGAAATTATATTTCTAGTAGCAGTTATGCTATTCATACCAGGCACAGACTCGAGTCCAATATGAGAAGGCAGCACCCCTAAATCCAGCCATATATCCTCTTTTGAAGTAATTCTATAACCAATATTTGCTTCATAAATATTGCGAACCCAAGGCTTTTCACTAATCAAATTCTGTTGAGCATACTCCCCTGCCATTGCCCCCAAAGTGGTCCGAAAATTTCCGGAACGATAATGAAGGTTTCCAGACAAAAAATTGATGCCGGCTGAATTCAATCCGGTATAATTAACCATATATGCAGGACGGGAGGCCTTTCCTGTTGATGGTATCCAGGAAACATATCCATCAAAATAAAATGACAAGTGCAAACTATCTTTTTGCTGAGCAAAAGCAGTATAGTGTATGCAATAAAGAAAAATGATTAAGATGTTTTTGTAGGACATACATGAAATAATTTCTAATCATATACGATCGTAACTTGCCTTGATCCCCATAATTAATGAGGAACTGAAACCACGATGCTCCATCTCATTCAAACCTGCAATCGTGCAACCCTTGGGTGTCGTTACTTTATCTATTTCCTGCTCAGGATGCGCTCCTTTTTGGATCAATAATTCAGCTGCACCTTTTACTGTTTGAGCAGCAATAAGAGCAGCCGTTTTAGCATCAAAACCAATCTCTATACCTCCCTGTATACTAGCCCTGATATATCGCAAGGCAAATGCTATACCGCAAGCTCCCAATACGGTAGATGCGTCCATTAATTTCTCGTCTACTACTGCAACTCTTCCTAGTTGAGAAAAAAGATCATGTACATAATCCATCTGATCCTGAGATGTCTTAAGACTGCTTAAGCAGGTCATACTTTCCTGGATAGCAATCGCCGTATTG
>JBKCGY010000124.1:0-2124 GCA_046303015.1 Bacteroidota bacterium
GTTAGCCCGAAATCAAATAATTTTTGCCTCACTTCACTATGGCATCTCTCCTGGTAGGCACAGTAATGTTTGATTTTTTGAAGGGCCTGGGAAGGGGTTAATTTTTGATTGCTGTCTTTGTTCATTTAATTCTTTTTGGCATACCATTTCATCCGCACCCATTTTTCGGCTTCTACGGCATGAAATACAATCAGTGATAATCCAATGCACATACCCAGCTCGTAAAAGGATAACGCCTGAATAGAGAAAGCCTCTTGCAAAATGGGTATATAAAGAAGACAAAGTTGCAGCATAAAGGTTAATAACACCGCCCCCACCAGCGGACGATTGGTGAATATTCCTTGTTGGAACAGATAAAAATGCTGACTACGTATGGAGAACACATGTCCCATCTGACTAAAGCAAAGTATTGTGAATACATAAGTCTGCCATTTTGGATCATCATGATCAATAGCCCATGCCTGCACACCGATACATACGGCGCCCATCAGCAAACCAACCCACAGGATATGCCAGCCAAGTCCATTGGAAAAAATACTTTCATTGGGTTTACGAGGAGGAATGCGCATAATATTTTTCTCGGCAGCTTCCCCGGCCAATGCCAAACCCGGCAATCCGTCCGTTACCAGATTGATCCATAAAATATGAATCGGCATCAGTGCAATAGGAAGTCCAACCAGTGGCGAAAGAAAGATGGTCCAGATCTCTCCTGCATTACTCGTCATGGTGTACTTGATGAATTTCTGAATATTGGCATAAATACGTCTTCCTTCCTTGACTGCTTTAACGATCGTTGCAAAATTATCATCCAACAAAACCAGATCAGCTGCTTCCTTACTCACATCTGTGCCATTGATGCCCATGGCAACACCGATGTTAGCGGCTTTCAATGAAGGTGCATCATTCACGCCGTCGCCCGTCATGGCCACAAAATGACCTTTGCTTTGCAACATGCGTACAATCCGAAGTTTTTGTTCGGGCGATACCCGTGCATATACCGCAATATTTTCTACTTTTTCATGAAAGATCTCATTGCTGATTTGCTGTAGTTCATGACCTGTCATCACCTCTTCGCCTACTTCCATTATGCCGATATCTCCGGCTATAGCTTTGGCTGTGGCAGGATGATCGCCGGTTATCATCACCGGTTTAATACCGGCTGACTTACATTCAGCAATAGCCACTTTCACTTCTTCACGGGGAGGATCCATCAGTCCAACAATACCTGCCGTCAGCAGATCTTTTTCAACCGTCTTTTCATTAAAAGGCTCAGGAAAGGATGGTACAATCTTATAACCATAGGCCAGCACGCGCTTCCCTTCATTCGCCCATCGATCGGCATGCTGAATGATTACGGATCGTTCATTTTTATTCATCAACAATGACGAGATGGTTTCAATGGCTCCTTTGGTGATAATCAGATATTCACCTTGATACTCATGCACGGTTGTCATGCATTTCCTCGAGGAATCAAAAGGCAATTCAGCTACGCGCTTATTGTCGGCAATGAGTTGTCTATATGCTTCATAATTGATTTTTTCCGTCACAAACTGCACCAGTGCCAGTTCGGTTGATTCGCCAAACAACTCATCTTTATCATTCAGTTTCACATCATGATTGAGTGCCATGCACAAGTTGAAGAGAGGAGAAACCTCCTGTTGCTCTACCACCTTCATTTTGTTTTGCGTTAAGGTGCCTGTTTTGTCACTGCATATATAAGTAACTGAACCGAGTGTTTCGACTGAAGGCAGTTTTCTTACCAGTGCATTTTTTTTAGCCAGACGAGAGGCTCCTCCGGCCAGCACAATCGTAATCATGGCAGGCAATGCTTCGGGAATAGCGGCAACGGCCAAGCTGATCGAGAGCAATAAAATGTTAAAGGGATCCTCTCCGCGGAAAAGACCTGTAATGAATAATATCAAACAGATCAGTAAAACGAGATAAGTAAGTTTTTTGCCGAATTGAGCCATGCGTGCCTGTAAGGGCGTCATGGCTTTTTCTTCCTGCAGCAAACCGGCTATTTTACCGATTTCGGTATTCATGCCCGTGGCAATAACCACCCCCTTGGATCGGCCATTGGTAACCAGCGTACCTTTAAACGCCATATTCGTCTGATCGCCGAGC
>JBKCGY010000125.1:0-5490 GCA_046303015.1 Bacteroidota bacterium
GGGTACTGCTGCAATGATAATCACCTCACCTATTTATGGAGCATCAAGCACCCTTGAATACAAAGGGTCTTCAGCACAAACGACGACTGGTATCGAATTTTTATCAGGTGCTACGGCTCCTTTGAATTTGATTGTTGATAATGTGAATGGAGTTACGTTGCATTCCAACAGAACATTGAGGACGAGTGCAGCAAATACAATAACCTTGCGAAATGGTGTTTTAAATAATGGAGCATTAAATAATATATCTATTTTGACTGGATCCACCATAGTCAGAGAAAATGGATCTTTTGCAAGCACCCCTAACTTCCCGGCTTCTGTAAATTTAACTTATAATCAATCTTTAAATCCGATTACATCGGGTCTGGAAGTACCCGTATCCACAAGTGTATTAAACAATCTCTTAATGGCTAATACAAGTGGAGTTACATTTAATCAAAACGCAACGGTTAATGGGACCTGGACATTAAATTCGGGGATTTTTACTATTGAGCCTGGAAAAACAATTACAATTGCATCAGGTAATCAAATTGGAGGAACGGGTTTTAGTATTATTAAACATATTATTACAAAGGCAAATCAAACTACTGGTGATATAGGTTTTATCCGTAGTGGTTCATTTACAGGCTCTAGAACTTTTCCATTAGGAGAAGGTAATTATTATATGCCTGCTACTCTAAATTCTGCCGGCACGAATGATTTCAATGTTGCTGTTTTTAGTGGTGCTGCTTTAAATGGTCAACCCAATGGCTTGCAGTTCACTTCAACCAGCCCCATCGTGAATGCCAACTGGATCATCAACAGGAATACAGGTTCAACCCCCACAGATATTACCTTCTCATGGAGCGAAAGCCTGGAAGGAGGTGTATTCAGTGCCGCCGCTGATAATCAGATTGGAATTTCCAGATATGATGGTACTAGCTGGGATCCACTCATAGGCACTTTAGGAGATAATTCCGCTAACACAGTTACCCGCACGGGTGTAAATACCTTTTCTCCATTTATTGTTGCGGTATTAGGTACACCCCTTCCCCTTAAATTCGGCAATATTTCTGCTGCTAGAAACGGACAGTCTGTGAATGTTTCATGGCAAGCCCTCAGTGAAGAAAATGTGGCTTATTATGACGTGGAGAAATCTTATACAGGCAGATCATTCAGCAAAGCAGGTGTGGTTAATGCCATCGCCAATAATTCAACCTCGTTTAAGTATTCCTGGCTAGATGCTGCACCGGGAAATGGAACGGTATTCTATCGCATCAAAGCTGTAGATTATAACGGGAAATATCAGTACAGCTCTATAGTAAAAGTAGCTCCTGAAAATGGTACTCGTGGATTGAATATTTATCCGAATCCAATACAGACCAATGGTCGTTTCAATATCGAAGCGGGTTCCCTTCCAAGAGGTACTTATACGGTTGAGCTGATTGATATGAGCGGTGTACGTTCATTTACTCGCTTACTCGAGCACACAGGAGGTAGTCTTACACAGAATATGGAGCTCTCCCAATCACTCAAAGCGGGGACCTATGTGATGAAATTATCCGGAGAGAATGTAAATTATATTTCTACTGTGGTGTTGAAGTAGAAGAAGGTTGTCTGTCTCGCTTAATGCGAGACAGTTGTCGTAGTTGTCAGAGTTGTCGTTGTTGAAGAAAAATCTCCCCCATCATACACCTTGCACTGCCGCCGCCGTTGGTTTCAATGGTATGCAGATTACTGTGAAGAATCTCGTTGTAGGTAGTGATCTTTCCGATCTGTTCCGGTGTTAGCGAATGATAAGCACGTGAACTCATCACTAGGTATTTCTTGCCTTCCTTATTTTCTACCTGCAACATATTGCCGGCAAACTGATTCATCTGATCAAGCGAGATGGAAATGATTTCTTTTTCGCTTTTTGTGATCTGCCGGATGACTTTATTTCTCTCTTCTGTATCGGGAATGGAATCCATACAAATCACCACATACTGATCGGCCACACACATCATTACATTGGTATGATGGATCTCGCCTCCGTTTTGATCCACCGACCGAAACGAGCAGGGTATATAATTGGTTTGTCTGCACCATTCATTTAGAACAGACAAATCGGTTCGCGGTGAAATACATGCATAGGTAATTTTCTTCACGCGATCGAGTACCATGCTGCCTGTTCCTTCTAAAAAAAGATTTTCTTTTTCAAATGAAGTCAGATCAATCGTGGTCTTGATTATGAATTTTGTTTTCAGTGCTTCTGTAACATGGGGCTTTCTTTCTGCTCTTCGATTCACAGCAAACATGGGATATAAAATGATGCTGCCATCCTCATGAAAACTGATCCCGTTATTGGGAAAAATACTGTCGGGTGTGCGGGGCTCAGGAGTGTCCTGTATAACGGTCACATCAATTCCTGCGGCTTGGAGTTTATGAACAAAATCATCAAATTCTTTTTCCGCTTTGATCTGTGCATCCTGATTGCTGCCCGCTTGCTGAAACGCATTATTCACCGCTGTTTCGGCATTGAAATCAAATGCCACCGGACGGATCATTAACAGGTGGGAGGTGGTTTGTGAATTAGGCATGTTGTATTAATAATTAGAAATTAATAATTATATCTAAGCGTCATCCTGCCTGTCCCGTAGCGAAGCGTAAACGGGAAGCAAAAGCGAAGGATCTCATTTTTAAGTCAAAAGTTAAAACTCAAAACCCAAAAGTTTTAATTGGTTTTGACTTTTGAATTTTGACTTTATATCTTCTCCCTCAGCAACGGCATACTCATACAATGACTGCCGCCTCTGGCTCTTGATAATTCAGCGGAGGGCAATAAGATCAGCGTGTTCTCCATTTTTTGCGGATCCAGTCCCTTGTCAAACAGATCAAAAGCTTGACGGGTGGTGACTACATCAAATCCGGCTTCTTTAAAGGCCTCAGCTGTTTTATCATTTCGGTCATAACCAATCACAACACCTTCCTTGAGGGCAACCACATTACAACTATCCGTCCATTGTTCTCTTTCGTCATGCGGAAAAACATTGCCGCCACTATAGATAATCTTTACATCTTCCGTTTTCACTCCGAAATCTTCTATACTGATTTGTCTGAGTAAGGATTCAATACCGGGAAGTTGAGTTTTCACACTGTAATCTTTTGTTTTGATATAAGGTTCGCTAACCGGTTTGTGGAACTGCATAATTTCTACCTGTTCCATTTCCAGTGGTCTGGCCAAATGGGAGAGTTTGTTGATATAAGTATGGCGACTGATATGTTCCGCTGTCAGTACTTTCTCAGAGAAACGCCCATACAATACCCATACATTCTTTTTTACTTGTGTGAAGATGGTGTCAATATGCATCTGCGCGCGGTTCTTCGGGATTTTTACAACCGATATCTTTTCAATACCCAGCTCCGGTTTGCTGAAAAAAGTATGAATGATCTCATTGATGGCACTGGGAGAAGTACGGATACTGCAGCCAATCACAAAATGTTTCGGATGGATCATCATCACATCACCACCTTCAATAGTGATGATGCGGTGTTTTCTCTCTTCTTCTTCATATAAAAAGAAATCGCTTTCCTCAATGATCTCAATAACTTTCTGCGGCTGATCTTTAAAGAAATAATAGAGCGATAAAAATTTAGTGAGCAAGGATTCTCTTCTTCTTGCACCGGTAGCCATTCTGCTTAAAAGCAGATGATCCTTTACCATGATACCTATATCTCGTGTAAAAATAAAGTTGGGAATGGGAGGGAAGATATACTGATCTTCTCCGCTTTGATTGGCTTCACCGGGCAGGATACCTGTGATGAAAATTTTTGCAAGCAGCGCTGCATCCTGAATTTGTTCCAGTTGCTGTTGCGTAGCATAACTGGATTCTTCATAAGAGCAGATTGCCGATATTAACCGAAGTTTAATGTCTTCATGTTTGATGATCTCGGCCAGTAGCTGTTGTGTTTCGAGTACGTTGTCGCTGTTGAAATATTCTTCCTTACCCGGAATGAAACACCATCCTTTTTTCTCCTCTTCTGCTTTTTGCTGATAGGACTTGATGTAATCAATCTTGTCTTTATCGAGAAAATAGAGCAGCAGCTTCACATAGTGATTGTATTCTTTCTGCATACTTTGCAGATGAACGATATCATCGTACAGATTATCAGCAAAAGATCCGGGAATGATTTTGCCGATTCCTCCATCCGGACTGTGGATCAATACTTTTTTGAGGTTACCTAATTCGTTTTCGACATAATATGTATGTGACATAAAATAAGATTTTAGTAAAAATGGATAGGGCCAGTCAGCGAAAAAAATCAATTAGTAGTCAGGCAGACTCCCTTCTCCCGATGCGATGAGATTCAGGAAGTAGGGCAGAAGGGCATGTAATCTGGTAAGTTTAGCTGCAAGCATACTGCAATTTAAGGTGAATTTGGGAAAGAAGGAATAGGTTTGATCTTATCTGTTGTGGGTGAGTCTTGTATCTTGTTTTCCTTTTTTTAGAGAAAATCTCTCTCAATGTTTAGTGCCGATCCTACGGAGCTTGATGTTTTATGTGTAATTTTCTAAACATATATCGCCCCTACAGGGCTTTGTTTGAATTTTTTAATATCTATTGGATAATCGATAATTGCAATATTTCTATAGCTAACTCTTTATTGCATTGGATGATATAATTGATTTTGTAGTATGGAGCTCCGTAGGAGCGAAATATTTGTAGCAAAATATGGATAGCGACAAACCCAACCCCGTAGGGGTGGCACAAAAAAATAAAAAGTCTACCAAAATTATAGGAATATAAAAAATCCCCTATATTTGCACCCGGAATGATTTATTGATATGCTTATTATCAATAAATCATTCTTCAAGTTCTTTTGTGATATTCTCAATATTACTCCGGAATCAACGGAGTTTTTTTAGAGATTATAAGTCTACTAAAAAGGTAGAAATATGTATCATTTTGCCTCCGATCAACCGGAGTTTTTTAATGCATATAAAGTCTACAATATATGTAGACAATTAATAAGTGAATTAATCAACCACATACATTCAAAACGAAAACTAAAATGAAAAAAAATCTAATGTTGTCAGGCCTGTTTGTTTTAATCATGGCTCTACAAGGAACTGCTCAGAAGATTCTAAAAGGGCAGGTGAAAAATGAAAAAGGACAAGCTATTGAAGCGGCTACCATTCATGTGCGAGGAACCAAAACAACGGTAGTGGCGGATGCTTCAGGTATTTTCTCCATTACCCTTCCTGAAAAATTACCGGCTGTATTACATATCACAGCGGCCGGTTATCAAACACACAATCATCGTATTGAATCATTAGCTGACACAATTTATTCCATTACACTTGGGCTCAATGATCAGTTGAAGGAAGTGGTCATCACCTCCCGTCGTAGATCTGAAGTAGCACAGGATGTGCCCATTGCTATTTCGGTTGTATCCGGATCACAGGTTGAAGATGCCGGTGCTTTCAATGTAAGCCGTTTGAAAGAGATCGTTCCTTCTGTACAATTATAT
>JBKCGY010000126.1:0-2765 GCA_046303015.1 Bacteroidota bacterium
ATTGTACGAATGATTCGCCTGAATGGTTTCATTGCTGCCGTCTTTGTGATTTAAGACTACTTGTAATGGCTTGCCCGGAGTGAAGGCCAATAATCCTTCGATATCAATCGTATCGTCTTCCAGGATTTTATCATAATCGGCTTTGTTGGCGAAAGTTAATGCCAGCATCCCTTGTTTCTTCAGATTGGTTTCGTGAATACGCGCAAAGGATTTTACTAATACCACACGAACGCCTAAGTGACGGGGCTCCATCGCAGCATGCTCTCTGGATGATCCTTCTCCATAGTTTTCATCACCCACCACAATACTGCCGATACCTGCTGCTTTATACGCTCTTTGTGTATTGGGTACAGTACCATAATCTCCGGTAAGCTGATTTTTTACATTATCTGTTTTCTCATTGAAGAAGTTAGTTGCACCGATCAATAAGTTGTTACTGATATTATCGAGGTGACCACGGAACTTCAACCATGGACCAGCCATGGAGATATGATCGGTTGTACATTTCCCTTTGGCTTTGATTAATAATTTCAATTCTTTCAAATCTGTCCCTTCCCATGCAGCAAATGGATAGAGTAATTGCAAGCGCTTGCTGTCTGCTTTTACATCAATGATCACGCCGCTGCCATCTTCAGCAGGAGCCTGATATCCCGCATCTTCTACAGCAAAACCTCTTACCGGTAATTCATCTCCACTCGGAGGATCTAATTTAACCTGCTCTCCTTTATCATTGGTTAGTGTGTCAGTAAGCGGATTGAAATTCAAATCGCCCGCAATGGCTAAGGCAGTTACTAATTCCGGACTTGCTACGAAAGCCAGTGTATTTGGATTACCATCGGCACGCTTTGCAAAGTTTCTGTTGAAAGAATGTACAATGGTATTGCGCTCTTGCTTTTCAGCACCCATTCTGTCCCACATTCCAATACAAGGTCCGCAGGCATTGGCAAATACTTTTGCGCCTACACTTTCAAACACATCTAAGAAGCCATCACGCTCGATGGTATAACGAACCTGCTCACTACCGGGTGTGATAGTGAATTCAGATTTAAGAGTTAAGCCTTTTTCTTTGGCTTGTTTTGCTAAGCTTACGGCCCTGCTAATATCTTCATAAGAAGAGTTGGTACAGCTACCGATCAATCCTACTTCAATTTTAGTAGGCCAGTTATTCTTAGCGGCTTCTTCTTTCATTTTAGAAATCGGTGTGGCCAGATCCGGCGTGAATGGTCCGTTTAAGTGCGGCTCCAGTTCACTCAGATTGATTTCAATCACCTGATCGAAATATTTTTCGGGGTTGGCATATACTTCTGCATCACCGGTTAAGTAAGATTTGATTTGATCTGCGGCAGCGGCTACCTCAGCGCGACCGGTAGCTTTCAGGTAGCGACTCATACTTTCATCATAACCGAAAGTAGAAGTTGTTGCACCTATCTCAGCACCCATATTACAGATAGTGCCTTTACCGGTACAGCTCATAGAAGTAGCGCCTTCACCAAAATATTCAACAATCGCATTGGTACCACCTTTCACAGTTAAGATACCTGCAACTTTAAGAATCACATCTTTTGCGGATGTCCAGCCATTCAGTTTACCGGTCAGTTTAACGCCAATTAACTTAGGCATTAAAAGTTCCCAGCTTAAACCTGCCATTACATCACAGGCATCTGCACCGCCCACACCGATGGCGATCATGCCTAATCCACCTGCATTTACTGTATGCGAATCGGTGCCGATCATCATACCGCCGGGGAAAGCATAGTTTTCTAATACTACTTGGTGAATAATACCGGCTCCGGGTTTCCAGAAACCGATCCCGTATTTATTGGATATGGAAGCAAGGAAATTATAAACCTCCTCATTGTCTTTAATAGCTTTATCCAGATCAACTTTGCTGTCTGTCTTGGCCACGATCAGGTGATCGCAGTGAACCGTAGATGGAACGGACACTTTCTTTCTGCCGGTTGTGTCAAACTGAAGCAGCGCCATTTGGGCCGTTGCGTCCTGCATAGCTACGCGGTCGGGAGCAAAATCAACATAGGCCTTACCTCGCTCATAATTTTTTAATTCTACTCCTTCCCACAGGTGAGAAAAGAGGATTTTTTCGGCTAAAGTAAGGGGTCTGCCCAGGGCTTCACGGGCGGCATCTACTTTGGCGGGCATTTCCGCATATAATTTCTTGATGAGGTCGAGATCAAATACCATAATTGATTATTTTAAGCGCGGCAAAGGTACCAAATAATCAATTTGGGCTTGCCTTTTGCCCAAGGAAATATCCTAAAGTTTTTTTAACTTTAATTGTATCTTTTGCTATTGGGAGCGTATTTACTGGCGCAGCGTCTCCAGACCTGTGCCTAATAGTTATTTTATTCTCTCAATATATTTCTGTTACTTTCTTTGTCATTGCTACAAAGAAAGTAACCAAAGAAAAATCTAGGCAAATCCGATCGCTCCGCGCGTTTTGCCTGGCCACGCTCAGATATATTTTAACACTCTAGTGAATTGGGGTATAATAATTAGCAAGATGTTTTTTTTCTTATTACTATATAAAGCTATTTAACTTTAATAATATGAATCGTTTTCGTGAGCTCATAGAATATAATCTCTTCGGCGTATGCACCTACATTGGCGAGAAGATGCAGATATCAACCACTACCATTCGCAAGTATTTCATTTATATCAGTTTTTTTACCATGGGATCTCCCGTTATCTTCTACTTTATTACCGCCTTCTGGATGAATCTGCGCCGGTATATCTGGATTAGCAAGCGG
>JBKCGY010000127.1:0-9747 GCA_046303015.1 Bacteroidota bacterium
ATGATTATGAACTGGAAAGAACAGGCGGGGTAGTAGTAGAGCAAGTGGTGAGACCCACCGGATTACTGGATCCTCCCATTGACATTCGCCCGGCAGTTAATCAGGTTGAAAACTTATTAAACGAAATTGATTTGCGTGTTAAGAAAGGAGATCGCGTGTTGGTCACTACCCTTACTAAAAGAATGGCAGAAGAATTAGATAAATATTTGCAGCGTATTGAGATCAAATCAAAATATATTCATAGCGATGTGGATACACTCGAAAGAGTGGAGATCTTACGGCAGCTTCGGCTGGGAGATATTGATGTATTAGTGGGTGTCAATCTATTGAGAGAAGGATTGGATCTGCCGGAGGTGTCATTAGTGGCCATTCTGGATGCTGATAAAGAAGGGTTTCTGAGAAATGAAAAAAGTCTTACGCAAACCGCAGGTCGTGCCGCCCGTAATGTGGATGGCCTCGTTATCTTTTATGCAGATAAAATGACCGGCAGCATGCAACGTACGATTGATGAAACGCAACGGAGAAGAGAGAAGCAGATCGCTTATAATATTGAGCATCATATTACACCCACTACTGTAAAGAAAACAATTGAGCAGGTAATGAAACAAACATCAGTACTTGATATCAAAGGTTATGATCCGGATAAACCCTATGCGGCAGGGGGATTAGATAATATGTCTATGGCTGCAGAAGAAGAACAAGAATTATACAGCACGATTCCTCAAATGGAGAAAGTCATTAAAGAAGTGAAGAAGAAGATGGAGAAAGCCGCCAGAGATCTTGATTTTATGGAAGCTGCGAGATTGAGAGACAGAATGCTTGAAATGCAAAAACAACTGGAAGAAATGAAAAAGTAAATCCTACATCCAGACCGATTCTTTCAGGATCGATACAAGATCGTGTGTTGAAACAAATACAATGAGACGAATAGTATGATAAACCGCCAGTAGCCCACCCATCCAGTAAGCCAGTTGTTTATTATACAGATACTTTCTGAAATACACTTTGCTCGTCAGCAACTCTGCGATCATAAGGAACAGCAGCATTATGCAAGAGATAAAAAAAAGAGGGCCGAGCAGATGATAGGATAAACTTTTCACCAGATTACCCTGATATAAGAAGATCAGCGATTTGGTGATACCACATCCCGGGCAGGGAAATCCTGTCAGTAGTTTAAAAGGGCAAAGTGATTGCTCTTGCTCAATGTCTGAATGAGAAAAATGATGAATAAAAAGGGGCGCTGCCAGAGTTATACATACTCCGGCAATCACCCACAGTTTTCTTATGTTTACAGACTTATTGATATAGTTTATTGATGTCTCCCTGAACAATCATAGCTGATACCATCGGGAAGAAGAAACCCAATACCAGCAATAATACCGACTGATCTTTCCCCGTTTCGCCTATTCTTTCGTACAATTTGGGTAATCCGTCTTTTCCTATAATATAATAGAAATAAAGATTCACCGGCATACAACAACCTGAAAGAATAGCAATCGGCTGCGAGATGATCTCTTTTCCGGCAACGGCATTCATGACCTCTGCTGTTTTAATATTCCAGTATATCAGATAAAGTCCGCAGGTAACAATACCTAAAATGAGTACTAAGATTGGATCATTTTTGAATTGGGGAATGTTTGACATGTAAATGATGGTTTAGAACACTAATATAGAGATTTAATTACTAATTATTTTACCTTTGAAATCCTTGAATACTATCCGCCAATAAATTGATTTGATTATGAAACCCAATACGAAAGTTGTTCACGCTGGCATGCATCCCGATCCTTCAACCGGAGCGATCATGACGCCTATCTATCAAACCAGCACATATGTACAGGAAGCGCCGGGCGTAAACCAAGGATTTGAATATGCGCGCAGTCAGAACCCTACCCGCAAGGCATTGGAAGAGGCAATGGCTGTGATTGAAAACGGAAAACATGGCTTGGTATTTGGGAGCGGTGTGGCAGCAACAGATGCCGTAATGCGTTTGTTCAAGCCGGGAGATGAAATCATCTGCTCCAGCGATATGTATGGCGGAACCTATCGACTATTCAGCAAAATATATGAGCCTTATGGATTTAAGTTTGTATACGTTGACACAGCAGATACTGATAAAGTAAAAACTGCCATCAATGAAAACACAAAACTATTATGGATTGAAACGCCCACCAATCCGCTGATGAATATTACCGATATTAATGCCATGTCTGCCATTGCAAAAGAAGCCGGTATTTTGCTTTGCGTGGATAATACATTCGCTTCCCCTTATTTACAAAATCCACTGGATCTGGGAGCCGATCTGGTCATGCATAGTGCAACCAAATATCTCGGAGGACATAGTGATGTAATTCAGGGCTGTTTGATCATGAATGATACTGTACTGAGGGAAAAATTATATTTCATTCAAAAAAGTTGCGGAGCCGTTCCCGGCCCCATGGATTGCTTTCTGGTTTTGAGAGGCATAAAAACACTGGCACTTCGCATGAAAGCACATTCAGAGAATGGAGCGAAGATCGCACATTGGTTAAGAACACACCCTAAAGTTGATAAAGTATATTGGCCCGGATTTGAAGATCATCCCGGATATCAAATTGCCAAAGCACAGATGAGAGATTTTGGTGGGATGATCAGTTTTGAATTGAAGAACGATAGTGTGGAAGAAGTGAAGCGCGTAATGATGAATACAAAATTATTTTCACTGGCTGAAAGTTTAGGCGGTGTGGAAAGTCTGATCAATCACCCGGCCACTATGACGCATGCCTCTATTCCCAGAGAAGAAAGAATTAAAAACGGGCTCCGGGATTCTTTGATTCGTTTGAGTGTGGGCATTGAAGATGCTGATGATTTGATTGCTGATTTAAAACAAGCCATTGGATAATGAAGGCAGGCGAATTAAAACGCTGGCTGGATCAAAAAGTAAAATATTACAATCGGCCTTTTTTTATACTCAACGATCCCATTTCAATCCCTCATCAATTTACACACAAACAAGACATTGAAATTGCGGGTCTGTTTGCGGCTGTTTTTGCCTGGGGTAATCGAACAACAATTATTAATAAGTCGAATGAACTGATGCGGCTGATGGGAATGCAGCCTCACGCTTTTTGTTTGTCTCATAATGATAAACAATTAAAAAAGCTGTTACACTTTAAGCATCGTACATTTCAATCAGAAGACCTCTTTTATTTTTTGCAATTTTTACATCATCATTATAAAAAGTATGATTCGTTGGAAGTTGCATTTTTCCCGAATAAGAAAATGACAACAGAAGAAGGATTGAATCATTTCCATGAATATTTTTTTTCATTTGAACATCTAAAAAGAACAGAAAAACACATCTCCTCCCCAACCCAAAAGTCAGCATGTAAAAGATTGAATATGTATTTACGATGGCTGGTAAGAAAAGATAATTGCGGGGTGGATTTTGGTATCTGGAAAAATATCTCACAAGCACAGCTTGTATGTCCGATAGATTTGCATGTATCAAATATTGCGCGTCAGCTAGGACTTTTAAAGCGCAAGCAGGACGACTGGCTGGCAGCTATCGAACTAACGGAAAACCTTAAACGCTTTGACAAAAAAGATCCTGTAAAGTATGATTTTGCCTTGTTTGGTACAGGCGCTTATGATTTAACACATGGAGTTAAAAAGGTATAGGACACCTGAATTTTTCAAGCGTTGAATTCCGGATATTTAAAAAACTCCTGTAAGACAGCGTAAGCTCAACTCCGCCTCTGGCCTGAGATGCTCTTGTTAACTTACTTACATTAATATCATAGCTAAGACCCATCGACCATCGGAAGTATTCAAATTTAACAACCGGAACAAAAGCATCTGCCCAGCGGTAAAATCCGCCTGCATAAAACGTAATCGCCATGTCTTCTTCATCTTCTACCAACTTGTGCTTATACATCATGCCCCCTTGCAACTGAGTACTTCCCCCCTGACTAAAAAGATCACCGTAAAAAATCATAGAATTATAATCAGAAGTAGAAACAGAAAGCCCCCCATTTAAAACATACTTTTTATTTAACCGAATATCATTAAGTGCACTAAAAGCTACTTTGGGTTCATTAAAATGAAAATAAGCAGCCCCAACAAAAAATTTATTATTATTTCCAAAGTCGCTGCTCAATGCCAGCCCAACGGAGGCATCCCAATAGGTGATATTCGTGTTGCTAAAAGCCTGTCCTGTTGGATTGGTGCTACTGTAGACCCCATTCACAAACTGATCGTCAAATCTAAGCTTTGTCGGGTCTACCCTTTGACTTACGCCCCCTCCGATAAATCCCGCAGTCAGATACATGTTTCGGCTATTGCTAATCAACTTATGATAGGCAAGCACAGGAAGCACCTGTGTTTTGCCTAATCTTCCATCTCCGGCAACATCATTGGTAAGTTGAATGCCTAAGCTGATATAATCATTTGTTTGTTTTGTTGGAGTAAACTTCATCTCAAAACCCGCAGCGGTAGTCTGATACCTGACAGGTACCGACTGCCATTGGTTTCTGAAGGCACTGGTAAACCGTACATCCCCTCTGTAAATTCCGGCTAATGCAGGATTTCTCAGCAAAGGCAGTTCATAAAATTGAGAGAAATTAATGTCTTGCGCAGATATGACCCCGGCAAAAAACATCGATACACTTAAAAGAATAAAACGAATCATCAATTAATATTTTATTTCAACAACGTAACATTTCCTTTATAAAAATAGGGGACCCCATTATCACATACCACCTCAACGATATAAGCAAAAACATCAGGTCCAATATTTGCCCCTCTTACTCTTCCATCCCATCCGCCGGCAGGGTCATTGGGCGTAATATTGGTTTTTTCAAATACCAGATCTCCCCATCTGTTAAAGATCCGCATTGATTTCACCTGCATAATACCCTTACCTCTTACCATGAACACATCATTCCTTCCATCACCGTCCGGACTAAACGCATTCGGAATATATACCTGTGTTTCTTCACAGAATACTTTAATGCGCATTACATCTTCTCCGCTGCATCCGAAGAAATTGGTCACTTTCAACTTATACTCTATATCGTTTTTGATCAATGCAGTTGGTTCGGGACATGTAGAACAGTTCAGGTTGATGGGTGGTGTCCACAACCATTGTTCTATAGGCCCGTTCGTTATGGTAGAGGTCAATTTTTGCAAGGTGCCTGTAGACAATGTGAGATCCGGACCCAAATTAACAACCGGATATAAGCCAACTCCGACCAATACATATCCCGTATCATTGAAACAACCGTACTCATCAAATCCAACCACACGGTAGTTGGTAGTTGCAACCGGTGTTGCCAGTGGGTTCGGAATATTAGACTGGTTCAATGTTGCAGCGGGTGACCACTCATACCTGTACGCACCGCTGGCCAACAAACGAATCGACTGCCCGATGCAAATACTATCTCCCGGCATTACAGAGATTTTGAAAGGCTGAATGACCGTAATATTGATTGTATCGTATGCAGAACATCCCTCCGCACTTAAACCCTTAACGGTATAAGGAGTGGTAACATCCGGTTTGGAAACAGGATTTGCAATGTTTGGATTCGATAAATAATCAGTGGGAGACCAAGTATAATTCAACGCTCCTGATGCGATCAGATTTACAGACTGCCCTTTACAAATGGTTGCATCAGGTGCAGCACGAACGGTAGGTGTTTGATTAATCTTCAGCGTTTTTCTTGTAGTATCATAACATCCATAGATTGTTCCTGCAATGAATTGTACAGTAATATTGCCGGCATTCGCAAAACGAACGATCAGCGCATCTTTATCGGAATTGGTGCCGTTGGAGAAATTCCATTTATAGAAATTGACCGGATCTGTTGATGTAACCACGGAACCAAAACGAACATCCGTATTGGTACAGATTACCGGATCATTAGTGATCTCCGCATTCGGAACCGATCTTACAATTACTTGCACAGAACTTTGAATCGTATCGCTACATCCGGAGTTGCCTTTTATAATTTGCTGAACCACATACGTTCCGGTTGCTGTATAGGAATGTGTAATTTCTGCTCCGCTTCCCTTCGTGCCATCACCAAAATTCCATTCAATGGAAGATTTGCCAAAAAACACATTGGATGTGTCGATGAATCTGACTTTAGTAGATCCGCATTCCTCTGCCTGAACATATTTGAAGCCGGGAACGATTCTGTCAATTTTGATTTCATAAGTGCCAGGAACCGTATAACGACATCCCTCGTTCGTTAGAAACTCTGCCGAAGCAAAATAGGTACCCGGATTGAGATACTTATGGAACACAACCCTGTTGGGTGTCGTCAATGTTTTGCCATCGCCAAAACTCCAGAAGATCGCATCTGTATTTACAGGAATGGCTTCAAAGCGAATATTGTCATCCTGACAATTAAACCCGGTTTGAACCCGAATGGTACCATCAGGTGCCGCAACCGTAATCTGTTTAACAGCAGTATAGGTACATCCTCCTTCCGCTACAATGGTCAATCTAACATTATAGGTTCCGTTTTGCGTATAGATATGTTCGACAACATCCCCTATACCTTTTTTGGTACCATCGCCAAAATCCCATTCGATAGATTTGTAATTCAGGAATGTATTGGTAAAGGTTACCTTGAATGGTCTGCACTTTCCAAGTGTTGAGCTGATGCCAAAATCAATCGGCAATGTATCGATGATACTTACCCGGATTTTAACACTGTCCACACAGGTTACCCCCGTTGGCTGATTCTTGAATGCGATTAAAGTTACCGTATAGGTTCCCGATTGAGCATATTTATGGCCGGGACTAACCAAAGTTGAAGTATTTCCATCTCCAAACTTCCATAAATAGCCGGTAGCTCCGCCGGTTGTTTGATTGGTAAACTTAATACTATCACCAATACATCTGGTTAAGGTAGAAGGAGTAAATTTTGGAACTGCTTTATCAAAAACATCAATGATTTCAGTAGAACTGGTATCCGAACAGATACTCGTTGCCTGAAGTTTTACTGTATATCTTCCGGGGTTCTGGAATGTATAGGTTACCGTATCAATATTCTTAGTGGTACTTAAAATATCTCCGGTACCGAAATCCCATTTGAATATATCCGCACCTGAAGTCTTATTGAAGAATCTTACGGTCAGAGGTGCACATCCATTTTGTTCGGTTCCCAATACTGCAAAATCAAGCTTGATAGGATTGGGGGTTACTACCAGGTTGAATTTTGATGTATCACTGCCACAAGCATTGATAGCAATTAGCTTTACAATAAATGTTGTTTTGATGCCCACAAAATAAGTGTGGGTCATGCTATCTTTTACAGAAGTTGTGACAGTGGGTGAACCATCTCCAAAATCCCATATATATGTATTACCTACACCCAGTGATGAGTTATTATATACAACGGTCAACGGAGAGCAACCTGTTGTTTTGTTAGGCAAGAATCTTGATAAGGGTTTAGATTGAACAATGATTTGTTTGGTGAACCTAAGCGTGTCACATTGATTGAAGGCCTTTAAAGTAACCGTGTATACTGTATCACCAAAATTAGGATTGGTTACATAATATATACTGTCGGGCTGATATCGAGTGGAGGTCCTTCCATTACCAAAATCCCATTCATACTTAAAGGTTGAATTAAAAGTAGAGGTATTGGTAAAGTAAACCGATAGCGGTCCGCAAGCCTTATCAATAGATGAAGTGAATGATGCATCGGGTTGTTTATACGTGTAAAAACTTTTCGATATGCTATCAGCCCTGCAACCATACTTGCTGATAGCCACCATTTTGATAGTGATGTTATCATCGGGTCCTTGAATGGTATAGCCAGGGAAGTTGGTTCCGCTGCCAATTAAATTACCGTTTGCATACCATTTATAATCGCCGTTGGCGGTAGCCGGTGAAGTATTCCGGATCGGAATATTGAAAGGCCAGCAAGCCGTATCAATAGGTGCATCGAACTTTGCTTCTGCATCGGGATAGACATAAATTTTATAGAGTGTGGCTGGTGCGGCGCAGGCGCTTGCAGTAGAAGTGACTGAATACACTAAAGAGTCTACATCCACTCCAACATTCTTTAGCGTCATGGCAGAAAGTGTAGGGCCACTACCAGATGGTACAAAACCTATAATACTTCCGCTGCTCACCAGCGTCCATGCAAAAGAAGAATTGGGCGTGAAAGATGTCCAGTTAACAGCATTCGTTGTATTTTCAGTACATACCGCTTGTGAACGCGGATTGTTGCTAATAGATGAAAGCGGATTAACCGTGACAAAAACCTTAAAAGGTTTGCCCTGACAAGCCCCTGCAATACCGGAAGTAGGTGTTACGGTATATTCGATCGTTTCGGGAACGAAAGTTGTATTGGTTAATACACCAGTTATGGTTGGCTGATTGGCACCCGACACCACACCACCAATACCCGGAGGCGCAGAGGGTGCACTCCATGAATATCTGGTTCCATTAGGTACAATCACATTAGCATTTGGATTTCCATTTTGTGGATTGAGCAGGAAAGTTTCTCCTGTACAGATTGTATCATATTGTGTAGGTATCACGGGTGTTGGATAAACCGTTACTGTTATGGTAAACGGATTTCCTTTACAACTATCTGCTATGCCCGAAGTTGGGGTAACGGTATAGGTTACAGTTTGCACCTGATTGGTCAGATTCTTGAGTGTATCTGTGATCAAGCTTTGCGCATTACCTGCTCTTGTGCCTGTAATAGTTCCTGCTGTGGATACCGTTGGTACCGGCCAGGTATAGGTGGTTCCTGCCGGAATAATATTGCCGCTGACATTGACGGAAGGAGTAACCGTAAAGAAGGAATCACTACAAATAGCCTGCGTGATATTGGCAATCTTTGGACGAGGATTTACCACAATGGTATATGTACCGGGTGCTCCGCTACAGGTTGCCGATCCGGTAGTTTGTGCTGTGGCGGTATAGGTAATCGTAATGGGGTTGGGTGTATTATTAATAAGGGTTTGTACCGGAATATTATCGAAGCCGTTCGCAATAATTCCTGTGATGCCGGCGGGCTGTGTGGCTTGCCAAGGTATAGAAACTCCCGAAGATGAAGAGGTCAGTGTCACTGCCAAGGTGTTATCGCCCGAACAGATCTTTTGATTATTAGGAGCGAATATGACACCCGGAGCCGGATTTACTCTTACCGTCACTTTGAAATCAGGCCCTGTACAATTTCCTGATTTAGGCGTAACCGTGTAAGTGGCCGTTTGTACAGCGGACGTTGGATTAGATAAAGAGCCTGTGATATTACCCGTTCCTGTTCCGGCTACTCCACCGATCAAACCACCTGTCACTACGGGTGCACTCCAGCTATATATCGTTCCTGCCGGCACCAACATAGAGGGAGGTGTATGCAGGGGGGTATAGTTGAAGCTTGTTCCGCTACATATTGTTAAGGTAGTATCCAGAATTTTAGGCTTGGGGTCTACATTTATGGTAAGGGTAAAGGGTTGTCCCGGGCAATTGCCTAATGCGCCCGAAATAGGCGTAACTGAATACAAAACCTGTTGAACAATGTTGGTTCTGTTTGTCAGTGTTCCGCTGATAACACTTAGGGATGGATTCGTTTGTGATTGTTCACCAGTAACATTCGGATTATCCTGGAATGTCCAGGTGTAAGTAGTGTTGGCTGGAATGATATTATTGGTTAAGGTTGCGGAAGGTGTTATGCTGAATGTTCCCTCGCTGCAAATAACATCAGAGATCGGCTGAATCGTTGGACGGGGGTTTACAATAAT
>JBKCGY010000128.1:0-2103 GCA_046303015.1 Bacteroidota bacterium
ATCGTACGCAATGCGGCCTTCTCCACGGCCACCCGGGTAGATGTATCCTTTCCAATAACCCCTGTTTTTTTCAATGTGATCAGCACCGCTATCACAACAATGAGCATAACAGTGATCCAAATAACTCGTTTATTCATTTGAAATTTTATTTACGTCTATTAAGATGACCTCCCCCTTTACCCTCCCGCCTCAGGCGGGATAAACTCCCTAATAGGGGGATACATACTGATATACAAAACAATAAATTAATTTAGACCAAGTTTCTGATTGATTTGACCCACAACCCACAACTTCTCATAGCCTCGGGGTTAGAGTACCTCACCCCTCGGACTTCACTATTATTCACAACCTCAACCCCATACCCTTATAAAACTCCAGCACCTTGATCCGAAACACATAATCAAACTGATCAGCGGCCACCTGAATATTGGCGCGCAATAAATTGTTTTGTATGGTCAGATATTCAATCGGCTGCATCAACCCGGCATCATATCTTTTCTGCGCCAACTGGAAGGAGCGCTCCGACAACTCCTTCGTTTTTTTACTCGCATTCAATCGCTGCAATGCATTTACCGCCGATTGATACGCAAGATAAATATCATTCTTAAGTCGCTGATCTGATTGCTTCTTCACCCACTCCGCATTTTTAATATCGTATTGGATGCGTTTAAAATTATTCCTTGCCGTACCACCATTCAAAATCGGTATAGTCAATTGCAATCCGAGATTCTGACGAAAATTGTCATTCATTTGAGTGCCCCATCCCGCCCACATTTCATTAAAGGATTTCTTTCCTTGCAAGATCGTAACATCCGGTTGCTGTACCGGTAAAAAAGCAAGACCTGTATTTACAATGGGAGATAAAAGGGATGGCGGCTGATACCCGTTGAATTTTACACCGGTGATCTTAGTATTCGGATTTGCAAAATTGGTGCCGATGCCTCCAAACCAATTCAGGGAAGGATAGAGGGCAGACTTTGCGGCCTTTAAATTATACTGAAGTGACTTGATCCTCAGATCATTCACTTTTTGCAAGGGCTGTGTCTGCAACGCAGTCTGATATACAAACTCCGGCTGCAGATCAGCAATACTTTCAACAGGAATCATATCAACAGGTGGCGCTGCTATATCAAATGGCGATGCCGCATCCAGATTCAATGTGGCTTTTAAAGTTAGTAGATTCTGCTCGGCTGTCATTACCGCACTGATATATGCAGAACTGTCTCTCGCAAATTGCGCCTCTAACTCCAACTCATTCAACTCAGGTAAAATGCCAGCATATACCCGCTTGCGCGTATCCACCAGGCGCGTTTGGGTCAACTCTAATTGCTTCTGCACAATCTTAACCTGTTCTTTTGCCAATAAAACCTGTAAGTAGGTAGTGGCCACCGTTAGTCCAATATCATTTTTGATCCTTTCCACATCCTTTTTCGCAGCTTCCGCATTATATCTCGCACTGATAATCGTATTCCGCACATTTCCCCAATTGAAAATAAGACCACTCAGATTCAGATTGTATTGTTGGAATAAAAGAGTATTACTGACGAATAAATTGGAAGTAGGATCCACCGCTCTGCCGAAATTCGTTCCCGTACTATTGGTAATATTAATATTCGGATACTGAGCATATTGCGATTGATGAAGATTTAAGGCAGCCACTCTTGCCTGAATATCGGATTGCTGTACAGAGATATTATTTTCCCAGGCATACTCCACACACTTGCGCAGATCCCAGATTTCCTGAGCATAAGATGACTTGGCGGAAAGTAAAACACCTGTCAGAAAGGCGATACAACATCTCAATACAAATTTCATAAAGCAAAAATAATATGCAGCGCTTAATCCTGTTCCAAAATTGAGGATGAGAGGTTGATATAAAGGATTAAACCTGTTATTAGCATAACCAAACCCATCAAAAATAAAAGATCCGGCTTACATCCATCTTCTTTATATAGGGGAAGGAATCGTGATAGAAGATTTGCACAAATCAGCATGGTCTCAATCGAAATGGTACGACCGGTATTTTTATTACCGCCCTACCCCTAAGCTGGGTTACGGATTTTGTGTGTGGTAGTAGGGTGCATAAAATTCCTTTACTTTGCA
>JBKCGY010000129.1:0-16794 GCA_046303015.1 Bacteroidota bacterium
ATCTAAAATAATATTAGTGGTTTCCCGTCACGTCAATTGATATTCGGCCAGATTCATGATGTATTTATAAAGTCCGACAAGTCGGGTGTTAACTATATTAAAATTGGAAGTAGAAGGATTATCCATATAGGCCTGCCAGGCATCCGACCAATAATAATCCTGCTCCTGTCCGCTTAATAAAAAATCTTTTTTTAATTGAGTACGCACTGCATCAGACAGTGGAAAACTCAATATAGCATCACATACTTCACTGATGAGTGCATTGGGTTCTATTGGATTGGCTAACTGTGATGTGTACTGAACTGCATTGATCATTAACTTAAAATTGTTTTGGGTATAACCGGCAGCGATCATCACATCACTAAACTGATTTCTCTTAGGAAGCGTATCTGCATTTACCCATAATTCATAATACTGCGGGATCTGATAATATGCCGGCCATCCGGCAACACTGGGCGGATCTCCAATGTTCTGCTGTAATATAAATCCAATATTGAAAATAAAATTCCACATAGAATATGTTGCAGCAATATCCACGCTAGATGGAAAAGTAACATTCCATTCACGGCATAATCCCACAGCAAGATCCAGCGGTGCTTTAATTTGTGCGCCTCTGTTCAGCATATCAAAAAAATGTTCACTCTTCAACAGCTGACTTAACACCGGTTTAATTTCCCAATTATTATTGCGTAGTGTCTGTGCAAGAGGTTCTATGACATTGATTTCTGTGGCAGCATCGATTTCACTGTACACAAAAAACCGATAAAGCCGCTTAACAATATGACGAGACACTTCATTGCTCTTGGAAAAGATCATATTGATGAGATCATTGATCTCTTGTGTTCCAGCTGTAGCGGTATTCCTTCCCGTAATGAGGGTGTTATTGTAAAAAGAAGAAAATTGTTTATTGGACGTATCATGTTTGTTCACGGTAAAGAAAGAAGGAAAGCTTGGATCAAAAGGATTTACTTCCCATCCGGTTAACACACGAGCTGCTGCTACTACATCCTGTTCCGTGTAATTGGGATTATTTTCCTTTCCGAGCGTAAACAATTCCTGTAATTCTCTCGCATAATTCTCATCTGGCGCATTTTTGGTATTCAATCTACCGTTCAGATAAATCAGCATCGTAGGATCCAGCGTAACATCATAAACCAGCTTCTTAATATTTCCTAAAGCACTAGTACGCAACAGCGTTATATGACGATAGAAAAAATTAGCATGAGATGCTTCTGCCAGTTCGGTAGCAAAATAATGATGCCAGAATAAGGTGAGTTTTTCCCGAATACTCCTGTCCTGATTCAATTGTAAACCGACCCACCATCTTTTAAGCGAAAGAATTCTTCTGGTTTGTATTGTACCATCGTTATTGACACTGCTAACCCAGGTATTACCATAGGCTACCTCCGTATCGGGTGTAGTTACATTTCCGGAGGTATCATAATCTTTTAGTGGAGGAGCCGGCAGAGGTGAAGTTGGATTGAGTAATTCATCAACAGCATTATTCAGGGATCTGGTTAAAAAATAATTCACATCAGCAGGCTTGGCACCAAACATAGTTCGTCTGAGCAAATGGACAACTTCTTTTTTTGTCCATGGGCCGGTATATGGCTGAACACCGCTGTTTGTACGGCCAGCTTTTTTAACTTCTTTTGAAGCAACTGAAGTTTTTTGCTTCTTAGCTCCTAATAAAAAAGACCTTCTGTCCATACAACGAAAAGTTTATCAAAGTATTTATTGACTTAAAGTAAAATAATAAGTTTAAAATGGCCATATTATATTTTTATTTTCTATATTCTCTCGATGATCCCCGCAATTCCCTGACCACCTCCTACACAAGCTGTGATCATGCCATATTTTTTATCTAATCGTTGTAGATCGTTCATCATCTGAATAGTAAGCTTGGCACCGGTACAACCCAGCGGATGACCTAATGCGATAGCTCCGCCGTTAATATTTACTTTATCCGGATCCAATTTTGCCTCCCGGATAACAGCCAATGCCTGTGAAGCAAAGGCTTCATTGAGTTCGATCAGATCGATATCATTAAGTGAAAGGCCACACTGTTTCAATACTTTTGGGATTGCAGCCACCGGACCGATACCCATGATGCGAGGATGCACACCGGCCACAGCAGAACCTACAAGTCGAGCCAATGGTTCTAATTGTAATTGTTTGATCATCCGCTCACTCATCACCACAACAAATGCAGCACCATCACTGGTTTGAGAAGCATTACCGGCTGTTACGGTTCCGTTCACTGCAAAAGCAGGTTTTAATTTAGCGAGCACATCTGAGGTAGTATCAGCACGTACGCCCTCATCTGTATCCACTAAATATTTTCTTTCTTGTCTTTTGCCTTTTTCATTTAGAAATACTTCATTGACTTCAATTGGCAAGATGCCTTTTTTAAAATATCCTTCCTGAATAGCACGGGCTGCTTTTTGATGCGAACCGACAGAAAACTGATCCTGATCTTCTCTCGACACGTTGTATTCTTTGGCTACTGCCTCTGCAGTAAGTCCCATACTCAGATAATAATCCGGATCATCTTTGGCAATTGAATAAGCCGGAACCGTTTTCCACCCTGCTGTCGGCACCAGACTCATACTTTCCGTTCCTCCGGCAATAATACAATCAGCCATTCCAGAGTGGATCTTCGCTGTAGCCATGGCAATACTTTCTAATCCGCTCGCGCAATAGCGATTGATGGTAATGCCGGCTGTATCATATCCTACCGCTCTTGCTGAAATTATTCTTCCTATTTGTAATCCCTGTTCAGCTTCCGGAACCGCATTGCCTACAATCACATCATCTACCATGGAAGCTTCCAGCTGAGGAATTGATTTCAGTAATCCATGTATTACCTGTACCGCCAGATCATCAGGTCGCATAAAACGAAATCCCCCTTTTTTGGCTTTGGCAACAGCAGTACGAAAACCACCGACTATATAGGCTTCTTGCATGGGAAATATTTAATGATTATTGCTTGAGTGTTTATATCAAATTTACGATTTTAAAGGAGAAGCTGATAACTTCTCGCACAGCGAGATAGGCAACCTGACAACAGTCTCGCCTCAGGCGAGACGGACAACCTGAAAGAAGCCTATTCTCCATTTAGCAAAATTTCTTTTCGTCTTTATATCTTCGCAACCACATGTACTACATCATACGTAATATTCTGTTTTTATTTGACGCCGAGAAAGTGCATCACTTTACCATGGGATGCCTTCGTTTCCTTTGTAAAATTCCATTAACACGCCAATTAGTGGCATCCGTTTATCAACCTAAAAAAGCCAGGCCTGTCCATTTGTGGAATCTTCATTTTCCCAACATCGTAGGGTTGGGGGCCGGCTTTGATAAAAATGCACAATATCTTACCGAGCTTGAAACATTAGGATTCGGATTTGTTGAGATAGGAACCGTAACGCCTCTTCCACAGGAAGGAAATCCAAAACCGAGACTATTCAGATTACCTAAAGATATAGCGCTTATCAACAGAATGGGGTTCAACAATGACGGGGTTGATGTAATTGCAGATCGACTGAAAACGTGGAGAAGAAAACATACTAAAAGTCGTTTGATCATAGGAGGCAACATCGGAAAAAACAAGATCACGCCTAACGAAAAAGCGGTTCAGGATTATGAGATCTGCTATGAAAAGCTTTATGATGTTGTTGACTATTTTGTGGTGAATGTCAGCAGTCCGAATACTCCGGGATTAAGAGAACTACAAGAAAAGGAAAGTCTGCGTATCATTCTTTCTGCACTTCAGAAAATTAAACTGACAAAAGAAAATAAAAAACCTTTGTTGTTAAAGATTGCCCCCGACCTGACCAAAGACCAGATCGATGACGTGATCGACCTTTCTTTGGAAGTAAGCTTAGATGGTCTTGTCGTTTCCAATACTACCGTTGACCGATCTGAATTAAATAGCGGGGAGAAGAAAATCGAAAAAATAGGTGCCGGTGGAGTAAGTGGCAAACCCTTGCAACATAAAAGCAATGAATGGATCAGCTACATTCATCAGCGTACCAAAGGGAAAATCCCAATTATCGGAAGCGGTGGTATCTATTCTCCCAAAAGTGCAAAAAACAAAATATATTACGGAGCAACGCTGATACAAATATGGACAGGTTTTGTATATGAAGGGCCTGGACTCATCAAAAAAATTATTCGATACATAAAATAAAACAATGGAGCATTTACTGACCGCTGACAGTCTTATTAGCTTAATTATTCTTATTGTACTTGAAGTAGTATTAGGTATAGATAATGTAATCTTTGTGAGCATTATCATGAATCGGCTTAATGATGTAAAGCAAAGATTAAAAGCAAGAAGATGGTGGATGATGATTGGCATCAGCTCAAGAAGTTTATTGCTGTTAGGTTTAGGCTGGCTACTTGCACAAAAAGGAAAAGCCCTTTTTACAATAGGAGATAAATCTTTTGATCTGGCATCCCTTGTAATGCTTGCAGGCGGGCTATTTTTAATCTATAAATCTGTTAAAGAAATACATGCAAAACTGGAAGGTGAGGATCCCAGCACTGCAAATGCAAATAAAACAGGAATCAGTTTCGCTCAAGCGATTAGTCAGATCATGTTGATTGATGCAGTTTTCTCATTCGATAGTATTATCACTGCAGGCGGAACAGCCAAACATGTTGAGATCATGATCATTGCTGTTGTAATTGCGATGATCGTTATGTTTAGATTTAGTCCCAATATCTCCTCTTTCATACACAAACATCCAACACTCAAAATGCTTGCTTTATCTTTTCTGGTCATGATTGGATTGAGTCTCGTAATAGAGGGATGGGATAGCGAAGCTGCTCATCAACTGCACTTGAAAAACTATATTTATTTCGGCATGGCTTTTTCCTTCATTGTTGAACTACTCAATATGACCATGAGAAAGAAAATAAAAAATCAGCGGGTAGTAGAACTTAACGAACCCGTTTTGGAAGAGGAAAGAAAATAAATTTAGGTAAAGAGGGTTGGACTATTTCCCGCATGTGGTGTTTTCCCCAAATGCTGATAGGCCTTTAATGTAACTTCTCTTCCTCTTGGTGTACGTTGTAAAAATCCCTCCTGAATCAGAAAAGGTTCGTACACTTCTTCAAGGGTGCCCGACTCCTCACCTACCGCTGTAGCGATGGTAGTAATGCCAACGGGACCCCCTTTAAATTTATCAATGATGGTAAGGAGAATTTTATTATCCATCTCATCCAGACCATGATTATCCACCTGCAAAGCCTGTAATGCATGGCGCGTTACATCAAGATCGATCTTCCCTTTATTCAACACCTGAGCAAAATCTCTGACCCTTCGTAATAATCCATTAGCAATCCTTGGCGTAGCGCGACTTCTACCGGCAATTTCACCGGCCGCATCTTTTGAAATATCAGCCTTTAAAATATTTGCCGCACGTAAGATGATAAGCTTTAATGTTTCTGATGAATAATATTCGAGTCTTGACTTGATCGCAAAGCGCGATAATAAAGGCGCGGTCAGTAAACCACTTCGTGTTGTTGCACCGATCAGTGTAAATGGATTCAGATTAATCTGAATACTCCTCGCACTCGGTCCGGAATCGATCATAATATCAATGCGATAATCCTCCATGGCCGCATAGAGATATTCTTCTACCACGGTACTTAATCTATGGATCTCATCAATAAAAAGCACATCATTGGGTTCAAGACTGGTCAGTAATCCTGCCAGATCGCCCGGTTTTTCAATCACCGGCCCACTCGTTTCTTTTATAGAAACACCCAGCTCATTGGCCACAATACGACTCAATGTTGTTTTGCCAAGCCCGGGCGGACCGTGAAACAATACATGATCCAGCGCTTCCCCGCGCATCTTAGCAGCTTTGATAAAAATTTTGAGATTATCTATGATCTGTTGCTGACCGGAGAATTCTTCCAGAGCTGCAGGACGAATATTATTTTCAAACTCAGCATCTGCGGCATTTAAACCCTTCTTGTCATTATTGAGATTGGGATTGCTCATTCGGGAAAATAATATACATGTAAAACTAATGTAAAAGAATGAAGCAGGGAAATGAAGCTTTTTGTTATCCTACGATTATTGAATCTGTGAAAGCCCTTTTATTTATTATTTCACCCAAAAGCCAAAAAGAAGACAAAACATGCAAAGTGCTTATATTGAGAAGGAAGTCCGAAATGAAAAAAGGTAAGATCGCTGGAAGTTGGGATGAACGTAAAACCAATAACCTTCCTGTTTTTCATGTATAAGCATACACAGCAGAAAGTATACTCGCACTTAACAACAGTAAAAAAATCCATTTGAATGGCAATGAAAAACGAGGTTTTTTCTCAGCACTTCTCTTTCTTCTATTTTGCGTACGGAACAATTGATTTTGTAATTCTGCCGACTTCGAATCCCAATGCTCAAAAGGAAAATTCAAGCCGGATGAGAGGGCTTCTGTATAAAGCGGAGTTTTCAAATTGATCATTTCCCTAAATCCTTCCATACGAATTTTCTTTTCGCAGATAGTTTCCCCTAATATTGCAAAGGTTGCACAAGAACTCATCACCAAAATACGATTACTGATATCCTCAGATAAACTAAATCGTTCCTGTATCATTTTCTCGATTTTGGAAAAATCACCATTAAAAAGAACATTAGCCATATTGATAATTCCCTGATAATGTTCGTTCTTATTGAAAATAGGAAGAAGATGACGAGTCACTTCTGAACCAGCAGCGACTTTAGACATACGGTAAGTGACCAATGCACCGCTCGGCTGCTGCAAACGAAATCTCATTTGATAAACGGTAGCTAGTATGCTGAAATGAACCGATATACGAAGTTTATCAGGAGGGATGCCAGTCTGATGATTTAATTTTTCTATCAATTCATCATCAAAATGGTAATTGATTTTAGATGTGAATTTTAAGGGCATCGGTTAGTTGTATAATTGTCAGGAACATTATATCGATTTACTCTGTTGCAAAGTTACATATACTGAGAGAAAATCAAACTAAAAGACATGGATATGTAGGTAAACAGGAGGTACTGCAAGGGAAAAACCTTTATTTTTTCAAAAAAATGGATAAAAAACCCCCTTTCGCTAACTATTGTAAGTAAGCTCTTCTGACAAATTTGGGCGTGATGCAACTGCTATATTCAGATAAAATTCAACTTGTTGTAATCGTTTTTTATCAAGCAGCTCTGAAAAAGTTTCAAAATAAAGAATTACATCTTCTCTAACATTCCTGGAAAGCCAGCGAAAACCTCCTGGTAAATGCTTAAGCACTTCCTGATCTTCCAGATATTCCAAATTATGTATATCAGTAGGGGTAAGTCCGATCTCTTCTAATTTTTTGATAAGTAATGTATAGGAGGCGTTGGTTACAGAACAGGTCTCCTCTGCAAGCTCGGTCCATTCTCCAATACCGGTATGTGCATGCCTCAGAATCTCTTCTTTCGTCATGTTGCCTACTACCTGTAATAAATTACCGCAATTACAGGATCCATGATTCCCCCAAGCGTAATGGGCCCCTTGTCTTAAACGTTCTGCCGTTTCACGAAGCGCATCAATTAATTTTTTATTCGGTTGTGCCATTGAATAAAATTCATAAATAGAACAACACAAAAAGAATTTTGTTGAAATTACGTAGCCCAATAAAACAGTATGATAGAACAGGCTACCATGTCTAATCAGATCACCACATTGATCATCTTATTCTTTACGTAGATGATTTTTTTGGGTATCTTCCCTTCCATCCACTTCTGAATAGCCGGATCGGCCATTACGATCTTTTCAACCTGCTCCTGTGTGGCTTCAAGATCAATCTCACATTCGGATCTTGTTTTGCCATTTACCGCAATCGGATATAATTTAGAAGTCTCTTTCAAATATTTATCTTGATAAACAGGATAGGCTGCCTGGAGTATATCATCTTGATTTCCTGTTAATGCCCATAATTCTGCAGCGATATGAGGGGCATATGGCGTTAATAACACAAGCAACTGCTCGAGAATCTGTTTTTTATAACATTTCAGATCGTGTAATTCATTAACACAGATCATGAATGTACTTACAGCTGTATTAAAACTAAATCGTTCCGTATCCTCATCAATTTTTTTGATGGCCTTATGCAGCACCTTCCACTCTTCTTGTGTAGGCAATTCCTGATTCCAAACCTGACCTTTCAGCTCATCATAAAACAAGCGCCATAGTTTTTTCAGAAAACGATGAACCCCTTCAATGCCTTTAGTATCCCAGGGTTTACTGATTTCTACCGGACCTAGAAACATCTCATACATTCTGAAAGTATCTGCTCCAAATTTCTCTACAATATCATCAGGATTTACAGTATTGAATTTACTCTTACTCATTTTCTCAACCTCAGAACCACATAGATATTTACCCTCCTCAAGTAAAAATTCCGCCTCCTTAAACTCTCCCGCCCGCCATTTTCTGAAAGCATCAAGATTCAGCTCATAACCATCCACCATGTTTACATCTACATGTAACTTATCTGTTTTTTGTCCTTCGTACAAATCATTTTCATTCAACAAACCTTTTGAAACAAAGGTCTGTGTGCCATTGATCCGGTACACAAATCGTGATGACCCCTGAATCATTCCTTGATTCAGCAATTTTTTAAAAGGTTCTTCAAAACTGATATAGCCCAGATCAAACAATACTTTCGTCCACATTCTGCTATAAAGGAGATGGCCCACCGCATGTTCTGTTCCTCCTACATACAGATCCACCTGCCCCCAGTAGTCGCTTACTTTTTTATTACAAAACTCCGCTTCATTATGCGGATCCATATACCTCAAAAAATACCAGCTGCTGCCGGCATAACCCGGCATAGTATTCGTTTCTCTTTGTCCGCCAGAATAAATATGATTCTCTTGTTCTACGGATACCCATTCGCTGATATTGGAAAGTGGCCCTTCTCCTTCCGGACCGGGTTGATAATGCTCGACTTCCGGTAATACTAAAGGCAACTGATCTTCAGACAAAGGATAGGCAATCCCATTTTTCCATACAATGGGAAAGGGCTCTCCCCAATAACGCTGACGACTAAACGAAGCATCACGCATTTTATAATTAACTTTCCTAACGCCTACTTCCAATGTCTCCATTCTTTCCACAGCTGTCTGCATGGCATCGCGCATCACCCTACCGTTCAAAAAATCAGAGTTTTCCAGTACGGCTTCCTTCGTGGAATTGGCTTCAGACCCATTAAATGCCGCGCCAATAATATTGGTAATAGGTAAATCAAAATGTCTGGCGAATTTGTAATCTCTTTCATCCCCGCATGGTACCGCCATAATAGCACCCGTACCATAACCGGCCAATACATACTCAGAGATCCACACCGGGATATCCTTTCCTGAAAACGGATGGACTACATATGCTCCGGTAAATTCACCACTGATCTTTTTCTCCGCCATCCTGTCCCGCTCACTTCGGCTTTTTACGTAAGCCACATATTCATCAACTGCATTTTGTTGTGTCGACGATTTAATCTGATCCACCAATTCATGTTCAGGCGCAATAACCAAAAAATCAACACCGAAGATCGTATCCGGGCGAGTGGTATATACTTTAATCTTATGGGATGAATCTTTTACCTGAAAATCAACCTCAGCCCCTACTGATTTACCGATCCAGTTGGTTTGCATCTCTTTCATCGACTCACTGAAATCAACATGTTGCAATCCATCCAATAAACGATCCGCATATTCTGTTATCCGTAGATACCATTGCCGAAGTTTCTTTTTAATTACAGGATGTCCTCCTCTTTCACTCACCCCATTGACTACTTCATCGTTCGCCAATACGGTACCTAAAGCTTCACACCAATTCACTTCCCCGTAGCCGCAATAGGCCAAACGGTATTGCATCAAAATATCCTGCTTCGTTTTTTCATCAAACCCAAGCCATTCTACTGGCGAAAATGATTTGACAGAAGTTCCCTGTCCGGGCATGGGATGATTGATATTCCCTTCCTTTTCAAATACAGCAATCAACTCACCAATTGGAGCTGCTTTCTGGATTTGTCTGTTAAAATAACTGTGAAACAACTGTAAAAAGATCCATTGTGTCCATTTATAATAAGATGGATCGCTGGTACGCACTTCCCTTTCCCAGTCAAAACAAAAACCGATATTATCCAGCTGTTTTCTGAAATGTTCAATATTGGTTGCCGTGCTCTTTGCAGGATGTACACCGTGCTCAATGGCGTACTGCTCGGCCGGCAAGCCGAAAGCATCATACCCCATAGGATGCAACACATTAAAGCCCTTCAGCCTTTTATAGCGGCTGTAAATATCACTGGCAATATACCCGAGCGGATGCCCCACATGTAATCCACTCCCACTGGGATAAGGAAACATATCCAGCACATAATACTTAGGACTGGAAGCATTATTCTCTACCTGATAAGAACGACCCTGCTTCCACTTTTGCTGCCATTTTTGCTCTATATCTCTGAATTTGTATTCCATGCCAATCATTTAAAAGGTGAGCAAAATTAAGGATAAGGAGTAGAATTAATCCGTTCAAAGGCCATCCCCCTACATAGTGAATGAATATTTAAAGTATATCATCTGGTTTAAGACCAGAACACATTAAAATAATTACATTTGCGTTAAGGTATTAAGCTAAAGGTTTCTTTAAAAAGCATAAGGAAATATGACAACACAACAAGGGAAAGGATCAATGAAAAAAGCCCGTCCGTCTTATATATATTCCATCATCGGCGTTTCGCTGGTATTATTTATTCTGGGTGTGCTGGGCTGGATCTTTCTTAATTTCCAGAAAGTAGGCACTACACTTCGTGAAAATATTCAGATTCATGCCTGGCTGACAACCGGCAATAAAAAATCACTGGATAGCCTCACTCATTTTATCAGCCAGCAGCCTTATATCAAAAGCTGGGAGTATGTAGACAAAGAAAAAGCCAAAGAAATCTACAATAAGGATGGCAATGAATCGTGGGACAAAATATTAACGGAAAACCCGCTTCCCGAAAGCATCGACTTTTATGCAAAAGCCGATTATGTTCAGCAGGATAGTCTCAGCAACCTTGCCTCAACTTTAATGCAAAAATTTCCGGGCGTAATCAGTGAAGTACAATATCCAAAAGACCTGGTAATCACCATCACAGACAGAGCTCAAAAAATCGGACTGGTATTACTCATTATTGCCATTCTTCTGAGTTCAGTTGTTATTGTATCTATAGATAGTACAATCCGACTGGCCATGTTCAGCAATCGGTTTTTAATTAAGACGATGCAAATGGTAGGTGCCACAAGAGGATTTATCGTTAAGCCCATGAATATTCGTGCCGTAATAAATGGTCTCTTTAGTTCTTTGATCGCTATTGCTGCTATTTGGGGCGTGATTCTTTGGACGGAAAGTTATATACCCGATATGAAAGCATTAAGAGATCCACAGAACTATCTGATCTTATTTGGATCAATCATTTGTATTGGTATAAGCATTTCTGTTTACAGTACGCATCGTAGTGTAATGAAATATCTACGCATGAAACTGGATGACCTGTATTAATCATTCTTTTAATAAAATCTGTCATGAAAGAGAAAAAAATTGCCACCATTTTTGAAAAAGGGAATTATCTGTGGATGATCATAGGAGGAGTCTTGATTTTAAGCGGAATCTTATTGATGATAGGTGGAAAAAGTGCTGACCCCAAAGTTTTTAACACCAATGAAGTTTATAGTTTTCGCCGGATTACCCTTGCCCCCATATTCATTGTGGGAGGGTTGATTATCGAAATTTATGCAATCATGAAAAAGGCTAAATAAAGCTTTTGTTTGATTTGTCAATAGGCTTGTAAGTAACAGTGATGAGCTTTGGAATTTGTTATGTTTACACCTATATATTATATAAAATATTCACATTTTGATAATCCGGAAATTATATTATCTCATTCCCCCTGAATTACGATTTATTACGCGTCGGCTTTATTATCTTCCAACTGACCTGCTTAGTAAATTATTGAAAAAGAGAGATGATCTAACCCCACCCAAAGGCCTTGTATTTGTGGGACCCGGAGACTTTAAAGAAATAGGGACAGATCTGGTACAACAAATTCATACCGTATGTGAAATCAGGCCTGATGATAAAATTTTAGACGTGGGTTGTGGTATAGGCCGAATTGCAGTACCGCTTACCAGGATACTTAGTGAGGATGGAGAATATCAAGGTTTTGATATTGTAAAAAGAGGAATAGACTGGTGCAATAAAAATATCCATAAAAAATATCCGAATTTTTATTTTACCCATATTGATCTGAAAAATGACTTGTATAATCTTACAACAAAAAATGCAGCTAAAGACTATACATTCCCTTACCAAGATAAGTATTTTGATCTCATTATTCTTACATCTGTTTTTACACACATGATGCCTGATGATATTGATAATTACCTTAAGGAAATACATCGTGTATTAAAAGATAATGGAACATGTTTCATTACTTTTTTTCTTCTTAATAAAGAAATTAAAGTATCTATTAAAAAACGTAATTATTTTCATTTCCCCCATATATATACTCATTACAGGCTGCTTGATAAAAATGTAAAAGAAGCAAATATTGCGTATGAAGAGGACTATTTAATGAATACATTATTTCCTAAAAATCATTTACGCGTAAATCAGATTCGCTATGGATGGTGGTCCGGGAAAGACAGAAACAAATGTATGGGATATCAGGATGTAATTGTATTATCTAAAAATTTGTAATAAAGTGAACGAGATAGAGTCAGTCATCATTGCCGTAATTGAAGGTATTACAGAATACTTACCCGTTTCTTCTACAGGCCACATGATAATAACAGAAAGACTATTGGGTGTATCTCCGGATAATTTTACTAAGTTATTTACCGTAGCAATCCAGCTAGGTGCCATTATGAGCGTATTGGTGCTATATTGGGAAAAATGGATAACTCCCTTTCAGAGTGGGAAAAATGGTATCCACTTCTATTTAAAATTATTATTAGCAGTAGTGCCTGCGCTATTGTTGGGAAAACTTTTTGATGACGCAATAGATGCTCTTCTTGAAAACGCCTTCATGGTTTCTATTAGTTTATTCACAGGTGGAGTAATCCTACTGTTTATAGATAAATTTTTTAATGAAAGTAAGGTGGCGGATCATTCTCAGCTCTCTTATTTGAGTGCTATAAAAATTGGAGTATGGCAATGCGTAGCCATGATCCCCGGCGTCAGCAGAAGTGCAGCCTCAATCATTGGAGGCATGCAGCAAAAACTCACGCGAAATTTTGCTGCTGAATTTTCTTTTTTTCTAGCTGTACCTACCATGGCCGCTGCAACAGGCTATTCATTGATATTAAAAGACTGGGATGCCGGTTCAGGAGTGGTTGAAAAGGGATATGAAATGCTGCTTCATAATGCCGATTATATGAAAGCTTTCATTATTGGTAATATGGTTGCCTTTATCGTGGCAATGCTGGCTATTAAATTTTTCATTGGCTTTTTACAAAAACATGGATTTAAATTCTTCGGATGGTATCGAATTGCAGTAGGCACTATACTACTATTCTTGTATGCCATAGGATATTTACATTAAAAAGCTTTCCCGTTCTCTTGCCATCTGAATATTTATTCCTACTTTCCTATTAAATCCACAAGATGCAAACGGCTTCAAATAAGGTTGTAAAAGCATGGGCTATGTACGACTGGGCAAACAGCGTATACAATCTGGTAATTACCACTACTTTCTTCCCCGCTTATTATGCAGCGGTAACAGCAGTGTCGGAAGATACATTCAAAGATGGTGTTCGTTTCCTGGGAAGGACCTATGTAAATACAGAGATTAAAGATTATATATTGGCGACCGGATTCCTGATTATTGCAGCCCTTTCTCCGATTCTATCTTCTATAGCAGATTATAAGGGGAACAAAAAGCAATTCATGCGTTTCTTCTGTTACCTGGGTGCACTAAGCTGTGCTTTACTTTGTTTCTTTGATGCAAGTAATGTCACATTCGGTTTATTGTGCTTTATGCTTGCAGGCATTGGATTTTATGGATCACAGGTATTTTATAATTCTTATCTTCCTGATATCAGTTCTGATGAGGACCGAGACCGCATTAGTGCAAAGGGATATACCTATGGCTACATAGGAAGTGTGATCTTGCAGCTCATAGGATTTGGTTTGGTAATGATCATGACAGATAAAGCAAAAGCTTTACAGATCACTTTTTTACTCGTAGGAATCTGGTGGATCGGCTTTGCACAAATTCCTTTCAAATACTTACCTTCCGGCCTTCCGGCTGACATCAAATCAAAAAAACATTTTTTGATCAATGGTTTTCACGAACTCAAAGTCGTATGGGATCAACTCATCCATATACCGGCACTGACAAGATTTCTGGCTGCATTTTTCTTTTACAGTATGGGTGTGCAAACCGTGATGCTGGTTGCGATAGATTTTGGCATCAAGGAATTAATGCTTCCCAATGACCGGCTAATTATTACAGCAGTAATCATACAGATCGTAGCGATCATGGGAGCTATTGGTATGTCAAAACTATCTGAAGTATATGGAAATATTCGGATACTGATTTTTACGGTTGTATTATGGATCTGTGTATGCGTAATGGGGTATTTTGTAAATACAGAAAAACATTTTTATGTGCTGGCGGCTTTGGTAGGATTGGTAATGGGAGGGATTCAATCCCTTAGCCGCTCTACCTACTCCAAACTCATGCCTGAAACAAAAGATACGGCTTCCTTCTTCAGCTTTTTTGATGTAACAGAAAAAATGGCCATCGTTATCGGACTCTTTAGTTTTGGATTTATTGAAGGATTTACAGGCAATATGAGAAATTCAATCATTGCCTTAATTGCCTTTTTTGTGATGGGCTTACTATTTTTATTACTTACTCAAAAGAAAACAAAACAAAAATGAATTTATATTCAATCAATACCGGATACTTTAAACTGGACGGAGGAGCTATGTTTGGAGTAGTACCGAAAGTACTATGGAATAAACTTTGTCCTGCTAACAGTAATAACCTGATTGATATGGCCATGCGTTCTTTACTAATCGAAGATGGGAATCGGCTTATATTGATTGATAATGGGATTGGAAATAAACAGGATCAAAAGTTTTTGAGTCATTACGAATTATATGGAGATGATTCACTCGACAAATCGCTTGCTCAATACGGCTTTCATCGTAATGACATTACGGATGTAATTCTTACCCATCTGCACTTTGACCACTGCGGAGGTAGTATTATAAGAGAAGGAGATCGACTCATCCCGGCTTTTAAAAAGGCAAGCTATTGGAGTAATGAGAAACACTGGCAGTGGGCTATATATCCCAATGCCAGAGAAAAAGCCTCTTTTCTGAAAGAAAACATCTTACCCATACAGGAAAGCGGACAATTACAATGGATACCCAACCACACCGCAAGTATCATCGAAGAACAATCTTTTATGAAAGATATTTCGATCCGGTTTGCTGAAGGACATACGGCAGCTATGATGTTGCCACAGATCAGGTATAAAAACAAAATCATTGTATTTGCAGCAGATCTGATTCCCATGGCTGCACATATTCCTATACCTTATGTTATGGCATATGATATGTTTCCACTAACCACTTTAGAAGAGAAGAAATTATTTCTCGAGAATGCAGTTGAAAAAGATCATATTTTATTCTTTGAGCATGATCCGGTAATAGAATGTTGTACCATTAAAAAGACGGAAAAGGGCATTCGAATGGATATGCATTTCAATCTATCAGAACTGTAATTATTTTTTGGAGATTAAACTGCTTAGAGGAAATCTAAGATTGCTGTATCCCATCATATCCACTTTTACACTGCCAACCGTGATCGGACTTTCAATTCTAATTGGAATTTTATTCTGATCATCTGTGACCCAGACCTCCATTTTTTCCCCTCCTTCAAAAATAGTTCCCTGAATGAGCAAAGGCTTGAATTTGATTGCCTTAAATTTCCCATATCTGGTTTTGACCGTCTCTTTACCAAGATATCTTATATAAAGATTATATACTTTATCATCAATAAACATACTGAATGGAATCTTATCACCCGGTTTATATTTATTGAAATCTATATTTCTGGCATAATAGATGGAACTTAACACATCCTGAACACACTGAGGCACATTAAACGTGCCTGCCTGAGAAGTGGCCGTATTGTTTTTTTGATTAAATAAAACTGTTTCAGTCTTTTTAAAACTTCCCTCCTCGATATTTCTCATGAATTTATATGGCTGAAGAGAGCCGGTATCAATATAAGACTCATATTTATCACGCACCTTAAAAAAGCCATCGAAGAAAGAATTGGTCTTACCTTCTCCAATAATATGATAGGCAGGGAGATCATCATAGTTTGTTAATCTGATCGAGAAATGAGCAGCCCCTCCATATATATATATCCCGGCCAGTGTGTAATAAACATGAAAGGTCACTTTCTCACCACTTTGCCAAGCATCATTTTTGATACTACAGAATTCCTGTGCAGATATCCTACTGGAAATGAATAATATTTTTATGAGCAATACAATTCGGATAAAATAACTCATTGCTTGTTTTTCAATTTTAGATTCCATATAAAAAAAGTGCCTATGATAGCCGGCAGCATTAAATTAATTAACCAAATGAATACCGTACCGGTAGCAACAGCCATCACTTGATTCGTGTATAAACCCGCTACCCATAATGCCACCTTACCCCTTATGCCCAATTCCGCAAAAGCGATGGTAGGTATTATAGCCATAAT
>JBKCGY010000130.1:0-2728 GCA_046303015.1 Bacteroidota bacterium
CAATTGTAGTAACAGACAAGTCCAGTTATTCAATAGATCGTAGTGCATTTTTTTCAGACCTGCTTCATTGGCTGCAAATATCAATACCGGAATGTCTTCTTCATAAAAACCGCTCATTAGGATATATCCTCCAGGTTTTAAAACACTACGCATAGACGACATATTATCCAATAAAATATGCCGGTTAATATTGGCAAGAATAATATCATATTGCTTATCTAGCAATGGTACATTACCGATACAGGCTGTAACGTTATCCGTTTTATTTTTTTCTAAATTTTCTTTTGCATTATCTACCACCCAATCATCTATATCCATGGCATCGATTTCTGATGCCCCGAGCATAGACGCAAGAATAGCCAACACACCGGTGCCGGTACCAAAATCAAACACAGTTTTTTCCTTGAAGTCCATATTTTTCATAGTCAGCATCATCAGTTTAGTCGTAGCATGATGCCCTGTGCCAAAGCTCATTTTAGGTGTGATGATGATCTCATATTGAACATCTGATAATGGTGCGTGGAAATCTGCCCTGATAGCTGCAAAATCTTCAATGACTACCGGCTGATACTGCTGTTCCCATTCCGCATTCCAGTTTCGGGGCGCGCTAACTTCTTTTTGATATTCAAATGAGAAAGATTTGAGTATTTCGTGGAGCACTACTTCATCATAATTTGACTCAGGAATACAAGCAATCAGCTGATTTTCTCTTTCTTCAAAAGCATCAAAGCCTGCAGACTCAAGCAATGCAATTATTATTTCAGATTGGCCTGCGTCAACACCATGAAATGTAAGTACAACTGTATTTTGCATAAAAAAGTCCCGAATTGTTTCGGGACTACAAAGATTAAAAAACTTTTGGGTTTTGAGTTTTTACTTTTGAGTTTATCACGCTTCTTCTCCCTGGTCTTCACGTGGAGAACGAGGAGCTGATTCGGGTTTTGGCATCAATGCCTTTCTGCTCAGCTTGAACTTGCCGGTTTTGTGATCTATACCGATCAGTTTTACTTTAACGGGATCACCCACTTTGAAAACACCCTCCATACTATCCAAACGCTTCCAGCTGATTTCAGAAATATGCAGCAACCCTTCTTTCTTAGGTAAGAATTCTACAAAAGCACCAAACTCTTTAATGCCTTTTACCGTAGCTTCATATACAGAGCCTACTTCAGGAACGGCAACAATACCTTTCACCCAGTCAACCGCTTTCACCAATCCTTCTTTTGCCGGAGAGAAGATACTTACCTCACCATAATTACCGATCTCTTCGATGGTGATAGTCGTACCTGTTTCACGCTGGATTTCCTGAATCACTTTACCCTGTGGCCCAATCACCGCACCGATAAATTCTTTGTCGATAAATAATTTCTCCATGCGTGGTGCATGTGGTTTCACCTCCGGACGAGGTGCATCAATACATGCATACATAGATTCTAGTATATGTAAACGTCCTTTGCGCGCCTGCTCCAGCGCTTCGCGCATTACTTCCATGCTTAATCCATCTACTTTAATATCCATCTGTACACCACAGATACCCTGACGTGTACCGGTTACTTTAAAGTCCATATCTCCCAAATGATCTTCATCACCTAAGATATCCGTAAGGATAGCATATTTGCCATCTCCTCTTGTAATAAGTCCCATCGCCACCCCACTCACATGTTTTTGCAAAGGCACTCCTGCATCCATCAATGCTAGAGAACCCGCACAAACTGTAGCCATAGAAGAAGAACCATTCGATTCCAAAATATCACTTACCACACGAACGGTATAAGGATATTCTTTCCCGGGCATCATTTGTTTGAGCGAGCGAAGAGCGAGATTTCCATGACCAACTTCTCTTCTACCCGGACCTCTCATCATTTTCACTTCACCTGTTGAATAGGGAGGGAAATTATAATGGAGGATGAATTTGGAATAATCTGATTTGGCTGCACTCTCCACAAGCAACTCATCTAATTTTGTTCCGAGTGTAACGGTAGTTAATGATTGTGTTTCTCCTCTGGTAAATAATGCCGAACCATGCGGTGTAGGCAGCGGTTCTATTTCCATTGCAAGAGAACGAATCTGATCCAGCTGACGACCATCCAGACGGATACGGTCTTCGAGAATCATATTACGCACCACCTCCCATTTCAAATCTTCAAAATATTTTTTAGCGAGTTTAACTTCCAGATCAGTAGCCTCTGCACCTAAACTCTCCACCAAAGCTTTCTTTAAAGTATCATAAGCTGAAGAACGCTCATTCTTACTGCTTCCTGATTTTGAAATCTCATAAATTTTATCTTTCGCAAAAGCAATTACTTTTTCATTGATTGCTTCACTAATTTCAGGCTTTTTGTAATCTCTTTTCGTTGTTACACCTACAGCAGCTCGTAATTGCTCCTGTGCTTTGATCTGGATACGAATCGCATCATGTGCCAACTCAAGTGCTTTTACCAGATCTTCCTCACTGCACTCTTGCGCTTCACCTTCCACCATCATCAAATTTTTCTCGGTGGCAGCAATAAGAAAATCAGCTGTTGCTTTCTCCAATTCAGAACGGGATGGATTTACTACCATCTGTCCATCAATTGTTGCAATACGAACTTCAGAAATAATTTCTTTAATGGGAATATCAGAAACCGCGAGGGCAGCAGAAGCAGCCAGACAAGCCAGCGCATCAGGCATCACTTCAGAATCAGAAGAGATCAGATTGATCAACACTTGAACATCGCATAGATAATCT
>JBKCGY010000131.1:0-4859 GCA_046303015.1 Bacteroidota bacterium
ACCATTACATAGTGTTTATGGCGCCATCCGGCGAATAAATGATCTAGTTCGATAAGTTTATCGAGTATCTGAAAGGAAGTTTGAAAGACCGGAAAATCACGGTATAGCATGATAAATAATGCACTTCTCCTCGCAGCAGGAGAGAGGCTGTCTTCATAGGTTTGTCCGGAAAGAAAATGCTCATCAAATGCTTTGAGTTGATTTTCTTCGTTATGGGTAAGGCTATTTTTGTAGATCGTTCTGTAATCATCCCAGAATGGATGATTGGCGACTTTTTCTTTCGCTTCCGGCTGGTATCCTTGCCAGTATTTATCATCAAAAAACGGCATCCGCTCCAGCCAGCGATTGATCTGTTGCAATAAACTCTCTACAGATTCTTCCGTATTAATCTCTTTATAATCGGGTTCGGTAAAACCACCTTCGTTAGTACGTTTGTAATAATCCTTCTGGTGGCGTTTCTCCATCTTTAACCCCAGTGATGCTTCCAGCAGACGAAATTGTTTGCTCTGGAAGCCGGAGGCCGGTGTAAGCAGATTTCTAAATTCGAGAAAATCCAGCGGTGTCATGGTATCCAGTACCGCAACCTGCTGATTCAGTAATTCCATGATGCGAACCATTCTCCCTAAACGATGACGGCAAAGGTTAAGGTCTTCGCTGTTATCATCGACATGATCTTTGTTAAAGACTTTTTTTACATATTCTAATTCAAATAATAATTGTTTAAACCATAATTCATAAGCCTGATGAATAATGATGAAAAGCATTTCATCATGAGCCGGTTCTTGACCTTTTTCAAAGCTCAGCGGATGCTGGCAGTCGAGCAATTGTTCCAGTCGTAAATAAGAGGGGTAGTATTGATTATTATGTTGCATGGCAAGATCATTTCAAGGGGCGTAAAGTAACGCATAAATTTTGAGGATGTGAAATCAATGATGAGGAAGAAGTTGGCGGTTGTCAGTTATTGGTGTTTTTTTTCTTATTTAGGTTTGCCTAAAGAGGGTAAAGACAGTGCTTAAATAACGAAATGTGTGGCGCTGGCAAGGCAGAACGCGCGGAGCGATCGGGTTTGCCTAGATTTTTCTTTGGTTACTTTTATGTGATATTTATTATTGTTTTTAATGGTCACATAGAATGTATTTCTTTGTAGCAATGACAAAGAAAGTAACAATAGGAGAGTTTTATTAAAATATAGTTTTACTTATTTTTCCTATACTATTCAAGCGGAATCTTAAATATCCACAATAAGAAAATTCTGTTGAAAAGTAAGCCTAAAAAACACGTATTTTTCGCCATAAAAGAGGGGGTATTTCGGTATCTTTGTCGATACCCAAAATTGGGCTTAAAAATTATTATGGATCATACTGAAAATACATTGAACGAACCACAGGACCGTAACGGAAACATTATTCCTGTAAACATTGAGGAGCAAATGAAAACCGCCTATATCGACTATAGTATGTCGGTGATTGTGGGGCGTGCCTTGCCGGATGTGAGAGATGGATTGAAGCCGGTACATCGCCGTATTCTTTTTGCGATGAATGAGCTGGGCATTCAATTCAATAAGCCCTATAAAAAAAGTGCCCGTATTGTGGGGGAAGTGTTGGGTAAATATCACCCCCACGGCGATACGGCTGTATATGATGCGATGGTGCGTATGGCTCAGGTATGGAGCATGCGTTATCCACTCATCGATGGACAAGGTAACTACGGTAATCAGGATGGGGATGGGCCTGCGGCCATGCGTTATACAGAAGCAAGAATGGCGAAGCTGGCCGACAATATGATGTCGGATATCGATAAAGACACAGTAGATTATCAGCTCAACTTCGATGATTCTGAAAAAGAACCTACTGTACTTCCGGCTCGTATTCCGAATCTGTTAGTAAATGGGTCGAGTGGTATTGCCGTAGGAATGGCTACCAATATGATGCCGCATAATTTAAGTGAGGTAATCGATGGTTGTATTGCGTTTATTGATAACCGTGAGATTACGATCGATGAACTCATGCAGCATGTAAAAGCGCCCGATTTTCCTACGGCAGGTACGATCTATGGCATGGAGGGTATCAAATCAGGATTTCATTTTGGCAGAGGAAGAGTAGTTTTAAGAGGGAAAATAAATATTGAAGCGAAGACCAGTGGCAGAGAGCAGATTATCATTACAGAAGTTCCTTATCAGGTAAATCGTGACGCACTTACGGATAAGATCGGTCAGCTGGTAAATGACAAAGTGATTGAAGGCATCAGCAATGTAAATAACGAAAGTAATCAGAAAGAAGGTACTCGTATCGTGATTGATCTGAAGAAAGATGCAGTGGCGAATGTAATTGTCAATCAACTTTACAAGTACACTGAACTTCAGACATCTTATGGTATCAATAATGTGGCCCTTGTAAAAGGTAGACCTAAGACACTTAATCTGAAGGATTTAATCTCTGAATTCGTTGAATTCCGCCATGAGATTGTAGTAAGAAGGGCAAAATATGAATTGAGAAAAGCACAGGAAAGAGCTCATATTCTGAATGGTTATCTAATTGCGCTGGATCATCTCGATGAAGTTATTGCTTTGATTCGTAGTTCAGCCACACCTGAGGCTGCCAAAGAGAATCTGATCAATGCAGGATGGGGATTGGATGAGATTCAGGCTAAAGCTATTCTAGAACTGAGATTACAGCGCCTTACCGGCATGGAGCGCGATAAGATTCGCGAAGAATATGATGAGTTGATGAAATTGATTGCACATCTGAATGAATTATTGTCTAATGAAACCATGCGTTTTGATTTGATTAAATCAGAATTGCTGGAAGTAAAAGAGAAATTTGGTGATGTGCGTAAAACAGAAATTACCTATCTGGATAATGAAGTGCGCATCGAAGATTTGATCAAAGAAGAAGATGTGGTGATTACAATTTCGCATCTGGGATATATTAAGCGGACTTCGGTTACGGAGTACCGCCAGCAAAAACGTGGAGGCAGAGGGTCACTGGGAAGTAAGACAAGAGAAGAAGATTATGTGGAGCATTTGTTTGTGGCATCTACCCATCATACTTTACTTTTCTTCACTGAAAAAGGAAGATGTTACTGGTTGAAGAGTTATGAAATTCCCGAGGGTGATAAAACAAGTAAAGGTCGTGCGATACAGAATCTTATTCAGATTCCGCCGGATGATAAGATCAGAGCCATTATTGATGTCGCAAATCTAGAAGATGAGCAATTCGTAAAAGAACATTATATAGTACTTTGTACGCGTAAGGGCATCATCAAGAAAACTTTGCTGGAAGATTTCAGCAGAAGAAGAGCGACTGGTGTTAACGCGATTACGATTGTAGAAGGTGATCAGCTGTTGGAAGCGAAGATGACAGATGGAAATTGTGAGATTATGATGGCAGTAAAAAGCGGAAGAGCCATTCGTTTCCCTGAAGAAAAGGTGCGTCCTACAGGCCGCGGAGCCATCGGCGTAGCGGGCATTGAAGTGGATGATGCGAATGATGAAGTGATTGGTATGATCTGTGTGAATAAAGAAGATAAAGAACATACGGTGTTGGTGGTAAGTGAGAAAGGGTATGGCAAGCGTACTGCAGTGGATGAATATCGCGTAACGAATCGTGGAGGCAAAGGGGTCAAGACGATCAATGTAACAGATAAGACAGGATCGCTGGTAGGTATTCTGGATGTAACAGAGAAGGAGGATCTGATGATCAGTTGTAAAAGTGGTGTTACGATTAGAATGGCTGTTGCACAGATCAGTGAACTGGGCAGAGCAACGCAAGGGGTGAAACTAATCCGTGTAGATGATGGCGACGAGATTGCGGCGATCAGTCGCATTGATGAAGATGAAAAGGTAGAGGATGTGGAAACACAGGAGATGGATGGTGAAGAAGCAGGAGAGGGTAGTGATAATTAGAAATGCGTAATAATTATTAGTTAGTTAGTGAATGGTCATAGATATAAAAAGTAACAATTAAACCATATGTACAATAAATTCTTCTTTTTGATAGCGGGGCTTTTAATGCTCTCTGCAACAATTGATGCGCAGGATATAAAAACAGTGCGCAAGCTTTATGATAAAAAAGAGTGGGTAAAGGGTAAGGAAGCCGTAGATCTTTTATTGGCAAATCCTGCCGAACAGAATAACTGGGAGGCTTGGTATTTCAAAGGACTCATTTATGGTCAAATGGCTAAATCAGCTGACTTGAAAGCGCAGGTGCCTGAAGGTTGGGTAACCTCTTTTGAAGCCTATCAAAAAGCGATGGAACTGGATAGCAAACAATCCAACACCTATATGACGCTTAGAGGTTATCCGGTATTTGATAACTATCTGGAACTTCAAAAAGAAGGTAATGACTTTTTCAATACACAAGGGTATAAGGATGCGCTTGGAAAATACAAACAGGCAGATCTGGTAGGCCGGTTTATATTTAAAAACGGATGGGCATTGGCTGAAGTGGACACGATCCTTTACTATTATGCCGGAGCCGCTGCCATGCAGGCCAATATGGTGGATGATGCAGTGAACTTTTATAAGAAAATTGCAGATGCAAATATCGGTGGCGAGGGTTATGATGTTTGTTATCGTTATCTCACTTATCATTACGATAAGAAAGCTGAAAAAGCTCTAGATACCAGCTTGATTTATAAATCAAAAAATAATCTAGACAGTAGTAGTTATTATTTGAATCTATCTAATTCTTTTAAGGAAAAATACAAATCATATTCCTCAGCTGGAAGAAAATTATATCCCAATGATACCTATTATGATAAGTTGGAATTAGACCGCGAGCGGAATAATAATGGATTAAGTCCTGAGTTGTTCGCCAAGTACGAGGTGGTAATTTCAAAGGAGCCCGGAAATTATGATC
>JBKCGY010000132.1:0-3149 GCA_046303015.1 Bacteroidota bacterium
GCGAGACCTTGCTAAGAAATGAATATGAATTTAAATTTAGGATTTTCTCCATGTCCCAACGACACCTACATCTTTGATGCATGGGTCAATCATAAAATTGATGCAGGAGATATCCATGTACAAACTTATCTGGAAGATGTACAAACGCTCAACGAATGGGCACTTCAGGAAAAGTTAGATGTAACAAAAATAAGTTTTGGTGTATATCCGCTCATTAAAGAAAATTATGTACTGCTGAATAGCGGCAGTGCCATGGGAAAAGGAGTTGGTCCCTTACTTATCACCACCCAAGAAAAATCTGAACACATCAATCTTTCTGATATTCCCAATCTATGCGTTGCCATTCCCGGTGAAAATACCACGGCTCATTTTTTATTCAATAAAGCCTTTCCGAATTCAGCCAAAAAAGAATTCATGATCTTTCATGAAATAGAAAAAGCTGTTTTACATGGCGAGGTAGATGCCGGTGTTATTATTCATGAAAACAGATTTACGTATCAGGATAAAGGATTGATTTGCCTGATGGATCTGGGCAAATACTGGGAAGAAAAAACAGGATTACCCATTCCGCTGGGCGGCATCGTTATTCATAAGCGAATACTAGAGCAAAAAGAAAAGATCAATCAACTCATTTATGATAGTCTGACCTATGCCAGACAACAGGATCCTTTGCTTTCTGATTATGTCAAAGAATATGCACAGGAAATGAGTGAAGCTGTGATGCGGCAGCATATCGACCTGTATGTGAATGAATATAGTTTATCAATGGGGGAAGAAGGAAGGAAAGCGATTAGAGAGATGATATAACCAAAGGATCGTTTCTCGTCAATCGTCTTTCGTTTCTCGCGAATAACGATAAACGAACAACGACCAACGATTTGTGGTTTTGACTTTTGACCTTTGACTTAAACCTACTTTTTCAGCCCCATCGCATACACCTCCAAACACCGCTTACGTGCAAATTCATGATCTACTATCGGTGGCGAATAATCGAAGCTTTCAAATTCAGGCACCCATTTTCTGATATAGGTAAGATGCTCATCGAATTTTTTAGTCTGTAAATAAGGATTAAAGATGCGGAAATAAGGAGCGGCATCACAACCGCTGCCGGAAGCCCACTGCCAGCCGCCATTATTGGCGGCCAGATCGAAGTCGAGAAGTTTTTCTGCAAAATAGGCCTCGCCCCAGCGCCAGTCGATCAGTAAATGTTTGGTTAAAAAAGAAGCGACGATCATACGTACCCGATTATGCATAAAGCCAGTTGCATTGAGTTCACGCATACCCGCATCAACGATAGGATAACCTGTCTCACCTTTACACCATTTTTCAAAGTCCTTTTCATCATGACGCCATTGTATGTGATCATATTCTTTTTTAAAAGCCTGCCCTTTGCCAACATGAGGAAACTGCCAAAGAATCATATGGTAGAAATCACGCCAGATCAGTTCATTTAAAAATTTCTCATTGAGTGTGATTGCTTTTTTAGTCAGCTCCCGAATGCTGACCGTTCCGAAACGAAGATGCACACTCAGTCGGGACGTGCCTGCTACAGAAGGATAATCCCTTTGCTCACCATATTTCTTTACAATATCTTCCTTTAAATTTTTTGCAGGAAAAACAGTGTCTGTTTTTTCAAATCCCATGGATGCAAGTGATGGAAGATTATCCGGCTGATACTTCAATGTGTTTGATAACGACTTCTCAGAAGGATAAGAAGGGATGCCTTTATCTGCTAAAGCCGATTTCCATTTTCTGCTGTAGGGCGTAAATACGGTATAGGGCTTACCGTCATCTTTCACCACTTCATCTTTTTCAAATATCACCTGGTCTTTATAATGATGAAAAGCAATACCTTTTTCTTTCAAGAACTTTTCTACAGCCGCATCTCTCTCCTGTGCGTAGGGTTCATAATCATGATTCGTATAAACGGCAGCGATATTAAACTGCTTCGACAATTTTTCAAATATATCTAAAGGGAAACCGTATTGCACATTAAAACCACTCCCCAGTTTTTTCAACTCGGTATCCATTTCTATAATGGCATCATGTATGAACTGTACACGTTTATCCGCTTTGTTTTCCAATTTGTCGAGAATGGATTTATCAAAAATAAAAAGCGGCATAACGGGGTATTGACCTTTAAGGGCTTCATACAATGCGTGCTGATCATTCAGTCTTAAATCTCTCCTGAACCAGCAGATACTAATGGAAGGTTTTGACATGAATAATTAACGAGAAAATGGGGATATTGTTCGGGTTTTTTCGGTTCGTGGAGATTTTATTTTCCGGTTCGTGGAGACACGCACCGGTATTATATATTCATTGTATTAAACGTTTAGGCTTTGCCTTTTGACCTTTGACTTATATTAAAAAACCCTCCCTATAAACTGCTGAAACAATTCTGCTGTTTGGTGGGCTAAATAAGTTTTGTTATCCAACGACTTCACCCATTTGATGCCTTGTATGGCATTGGTAAGAAAGACTTCATCAGCTTGCAATAAATCAGTAATGGTATATGCGCCTTCTTCAATAAGAATATTTTCTTTCTTAAGTTGTTCTATGAGATAGGTACGCATCACACCTTTCACACAACCTTCTGATAAGGCAGGTGTGTAGATACACTGATCTTTGATGAAAAAAATATTGGCAATAGTTGTATCACAAATTCTTTCGTACTGATTCAATACGACGGCTTCATTCCAGTGTTGGGATTTGGCGTATTGTGCAGCGAGTGTATATAGAAGATAGTTATTGCTTTTAATATGAGAAAATGCATCGCAGGATTTTCTACCGGCCTCAAAGACACCGATATCAAGCCCGTTAATATTTAATGCAGGCTTGTCGGTGGGCAGCGACCAGCTCTGTAACAACCAGTTGAAAGATGAAGTAGGCGTTTCCCATATGCCTCCCTCTCCTTTGAAGATGGTGAGACGTATTCTTGCCGCTTTAGTAAATTTATTTTTTTTACAGAGTTTTTTAATTTGTTCTTTGAGATAATCAGCTGTAAAGTGCATGGGTAATTCAAAATACAACAGGGGCAAGGAGTCTATCAGTCGTTGCCAGTGATAATCAAAAAGCGGAATAGCATCATGTTGCCACCGCATGGTTTCAAACAATCCCTCTCCGTAGCGAAAAGCACGGTTATCGGG
>JBKCGY010000133.1:0-4108 GCA_046303015.1 Bacteroidota bacterium
CAAATGCGCAGGATACGGATAGTATTCAATGGAAAGTCAGCGTTGAAAAACAAAGTGACCGCTATTTTTTATTTACCTTTTCGTGTATTATACCCGATCATTTATTTCTATATGTTGATTCTGCTTATAAAGAAGAATCTCTCTTCCCGGGGTTAAAATTTTTTGATGATCAGATATCTGTTGTGAGTTCTCAAGTCATTTCTCCTCTTGAGCCATATCCTGATCCGCTATTTGATGGAAGAATTCACTCGATTGCCAGAGATTCAATGATCATTTCGCAACTGATAAAAATCCCCGGTGAAGTGCCATCCTCACTCCGATTGACGCTTCAATATACGCGAGGAGGAGTAGATGAATTCAACCCGGGAATTGAAAAGGATTTTGAAGTGGCGCTTGAGGGAGGGGTGGATCAGAAGTTCGATATTTTAAAAGAAAAAATAGACATTGATCATGCTGTGTCAGCCTGTGGTGATGAACATACGGCACAACAATCTTTTTTTTCCATTTTCTTGCTTGGATTATTGGGTGGCTTTATTGCTTTGCTGACCCCCTGCGTGTTTCCTCTAATTCCTTTAACGGTTTCTTTTTTTACCAAAAAATCAGAGTCACGAAATAAGGCGATCGCGGGAGCCGCGATGTATGGTTTTTTTATTCTGCTCATCTATATTTTGCTCAGTATTCCCTTCCATGTGCTCGATTCGGTAAATCCGGAAGTTTTGAATAATATTTCAACCAATGTTTGGTTGAATCTTCTGTTTTTTTTCATATTCATCTTTTTTGCTATCTCTTTCTTTGGCTATTTTGAAATCACATTGCCTTCTGGGTTTGTCAGCCGTGCAGATGCCAAATCGGGCATCCGAAGTGCCGGAGGGATATTTTTTATGGCTCTAACATTGGCTATAGTATCTTTTTCATGTACCGGCCCGATTCTGGGTTCTCTTTTGGCAGGGGCTTTAACAAATGAAGGAGGAGCTTGGCAACTTACAGCCGGAATGGGTGGATTTGGCCTGGGTCTGGCCTTGCCTTTTGCTCTTTTTGCTATGTTTCCCAATTGGCTTCAATCCTTGCCTAAAAGCGGAGGCTGGCTTAATACTGTAAAAGTGGTATTGGGTTTTCTTGAACTAGCAATGGCTATTAAGTTTTTAAGTAATGCTGATCTGGTTAAGCAGTGGGGGTTATTAAAACGTGAAGTTTTCATCGGTCTTTGGGTGTTCATTGGCATATTGATCGTTTTATATCTCTCGGGCCTCATCCGATTTCCGCATGATAGTACTGGATCGAAAATTTCAACAACCAGAAAATGGTTCTTATGTGTATTTCTTATCCTTACAATATATATATCACCGGGAGTTACTAATACAAATTATGCACGGCTTTCATTGATTAGCGGATTCCCGCCACCGCTTTGCTATAGTATTTACAAAGAACCGGTCAATTGTAAGCATGATGTAGAGCCGCTCAGAGATTATGATCAGGCCCTGGCATTGGCTCGTAAAGAAAAAAAGCCATTACTGATTGATTTTACAGGATGGGCCTGCGTCAACTGTCGGAGGATGGAAGAGCAGGTTTGGACGAATACAGAAGTCAGAAGATTAATGTCAGATGAATTTGTTGTGGTAAGTCTTTATGTGGATGATCGCCAAACATTGCCCGCCGCATCACAACAAACGTATCTCACACGGAATGGTATTGATAAAGATATCGTTACAATAGGAGATCAATGGGCTACTTTCCAGAGTGAAAATTTTCGTGCCGTTGCTCAGCCTCAGTATGCTATCCTGAATAATGATGAAAAACTCATGACACAAACCAAGGCCTATACTCCAAATCCTGTTGAATTTAAGAATTGGCTCAATTGTGGTTTGCAGGCTTTTCATAAATAAAGCCTCCCTTGATCTTAATCAACCTTATTCTCTTTTTTCCCAAAAGGGAAATATTTCCTTGTCTTTTGCCAAAGCATGAAATATCGATCTGTATTGAAAGGTTGTGCATCTTTTCTGGCTTTTAGCATTAGGAATATGCCAATGGGTACAAGAATGTAAGTGGATAACCACATGCCGGAGTAAGGGAACATAACCCCCTCTTTTACTAACTTTTCTGCACTGGTGTTGATAATGTGAAAAATAATAAAGAATAATACGGACATGACAAGAGGCATGCCAAGTCCACCTTTTCGAGTAATCGTACCCAGTGGCGCACCGATCAAAAAGAAAACAATGCAAGCAAACGAGAGTGCAAATTTTCTATGTTGTTCCATGTGATGCAATCGGATATCCTTTCGGATTTCCATTTGATCTGAAAATAGAAATTCAGACTGGCTTTTAATATTTGATATTTTAGAAGATACATTGTTAGTGATTGCGGTTTTCATTGAGTCGGGAATCAAGGACTCTATCGTCTTAAATGAAGTTGTTGTTACAGGGCTTGTCTTGTTCCAGATGCTATCATTTAAATAGGCCGGTAATGAAGCATATAATAATTCTATTTGATTCTTTTTTCTGGTATCTGCCAACTTGTTTAATGAATCAGCCACATATCCAAGTTGGCGATAACTCAACATTTTATAATAACTTCTGAAAGTTGAGTCGGCTGACTTTGAAATGCGGAAAGAACTCAGGTCAAAAACTTTTTTATATTCTTTGAAGCCAATGCGATAAAATTCAGTATTGGTGGTGCCGGGCACGCCTTTTTCCTGATATCGCCATCCATTTTTGAGATTGAAATACAGGTATTTCTGATCGGGGGATACCGTCATGGATCCTTCTTCTGCCAGCATGAGTTGATCCTGTAATTCATAATTTTTTTCATACACAATGATATTTTTAATAAGACTATCATTCACCTTCTTGCCTACTTTTAAAGTGTATCCATCTAGTTTATCATAGAAAATTCCTTCTTTGATATCAAAAGCAGGCTTTGCGATCCGGATATCGTACAATAAGGTTCGCATTTTTAACTCAGCAACCGGGATCATATAGTTTGCAAAAAGAAAAGCCGTTATGGTAAGTAAGCCCGAAACCATTAGAACGGGTTGCATACAACGGAATAAAGAAATCCCTGCGCTTTTAATGGCCATAAGTTCAAAACTTTCACCCAGCTTTCCAAATGTCATAATAGAGGATATCAAAATACCAAGAGGAAGGGCCAGCGGAACTACGGTTGCGGTGAGATATCCAACAAATTGAATTAAGGTTTTAAAGTCGATTCCTTTGCCTACAAAATCATCTATGTAAAGCCAGAAGAATTGAATCACAAGAATGAATAAGGCAATTAAAAATGTGGCCAAAAAAGGCCCAATAAATGCTTTTATAATAAGTTTGTCTATAGTTTTTATCACTTCTTCTGAATTATATGCGACTGACTGCAAATTTACATCTTTCGTCTTTTGAGCAACAAATTATCCATGATACCGATTGGATACGAACCAAAAACTCCTTGCTTGGAAAGGTCGTAGATATGATGGCTGTATTATCTGAGCGGCAACAGGCATATCTTATTCAGGAAAATTTAAGACTGCGATTACCTGCCACATCTCCTAAGATTTCCAAAGGCGAAAAGTATGAAGGTCTGCCTTATATCATTCTTGATTTTCCCAGAGTATTCTCAAAACAAGATGTATTTGCTATTAGGACTATGTTTTGGTGGGGTAAGTACTTTTCTGTGACCTTGCATCTGAAAGGAACATTCATTCAGCAATATCAGTCGGTTATTCATAGGAATTTAGATGCCGATAATCCGTATGATTTGCGGATAAGTACTGGAGAGCGTGAATGGATGCATGATCTGGATGCAGCTGACTGGCAAATGGCATCTCCCGAAATTTTGGTAAAACCAATCGAGTATCCTTTTTTGAAAATTGCTCAAAAGGTCGACTTCTTAGGTGAGGAACCTGTGGAAGATGTACTCTTTTCAGGATATAAAAGAATGTTGAAATTGCTTGATGAGGATCAGTTGCCTAAACGATGAAAAAGATCTTTTACCTGGTATTCCCAGAGTTGTGTTTGATCTTTAATATCTTTTTTGTCAGCAAAATCTTTAATAATAAAGATGGTTTGGTTTGAGATCTCCGTTTTTTCTATTCTGAATTCAAAATATTCATCCTTAGGGG